>JAATGW010000549.1 GCA_015654495.1 Chitinophagales bacterium | reverse complement strand
TCAAAAACTAGCCCCTCAGGAATGAGGGGCCAGTACTAACCATGATTGTCGTATGAAACATCCGACTGCCGCCGGATCCTTTGGTACAAAATTGGCTAAACTGCTCAAACTCTTCTTGCATGAATTTACCGTTTCACTCAAGTATTTTACCAATGTGACCAATGGATCGCAGTCAGCTGGCAATAAATATTCTACCGGAACCTAATGATCGCCTGAAAATTTCCAGGCCCTGACAATATATAATACCTCATTTCTAATTCCGGGCTAAGGATTTCACGTTTATGTTTTTCTTTTGTGGGCGCTCCATTGCTGACCTGAAATCCGGAATGATTCAGTTTGAACACAGTACCCTAAAAAGGTAATACTCAATATCTTTGAGCATACTTACCTTTCTCTTTTCATTGGAAACCCGGTTTCGCCTTCAAAAAAATCCTGTCGCAGGCTCATAATACTTTAACGATCGGATTTGCCTATTTACCGAGTAAGGACAATCAGTTCAAAAATGGCAAATAGCTTTGGACTCTCAGCTATAAAAATCTTTACATATTCAAATCAAATAAATCATGAAACCAAACATTGGACTTACAGCAGGAGAAAGACAAACTGTTTCTGAACAATTAGCAAAATTGCTAGCCGATGAGTTTATTCTGTACACAAAAAGCAGGAACGCGCACTGGAATGTCGAAGGTCCCGACTTTCATGCCATGCATCTTTTTTTTGAAAGCCAGTATGAACAGTTGGATGATATCATGGATAGTGTGGCTGAACGTATCCGTAAAATCAGTCATTATGCGCCTGCAACCTTAAAGCAGTTTTTAGACCTGACCCATTTAACGGAATACAGCGAAGCGGAAAATGATTCCGAGGGCTATATCAAGGAATTGCTTGCCGACCACGAAAGCATCATAGAATTTATCCGGGGCAATATTGATCCTATCGCTGAAACTTATAAGGACTTCGGCACGAGCGATTTTATCACCGGGTTGATAGAAATACATGAGGGCATGGCCTGGATGTTAAGGGCACATCTTAAATAAATGTTCACTCAGCGCCGATGATTTTTTGGCAGGTATATTGATTTGTACGCAGGGCGGGAAAAATCCCGTTTTTATCCGTGTTTTCCGCTTTGCGGTGAAATTTCAGGGGTTTACTTTTGGTTTCAAAGATATACCTGGCAGACCGGTTTGGGAAGACCTTATCAGCGTCGGGGCTTCATTAAATGAATTTCCGATACACTATTCAGCGGGTTGTCTTTCAGCTTGACAGTCGCGAGGTAACAGTACATATATCAAAACATCGACAGAAATTTGTAAAATACCGTTAAAATACCTTTTCAGTAACCGGATGGTAAGGTTATTTTCCAGCCTTCAAAGACTGATTGCATGGCATTATTTAAGCTAAATCTATTTGAAGTAGATTTTGCGCCTGTTGGAAAAGCTTTAGCAAAAGCTTCTATATGGATGGTGGCAACCGCACTGTTTGGAAGCGTGGCTTTGATATTAGTAGGGATTTTATCCAAATTGAATATAATCGGAGCTGACACGAAATTAAAAGAGCACATCGATGATCTTTTCATAGTATTCCTCTGTTGTGCTATAATAAGTCAGCTAAGTTTCGAAGCGTTTCTTTGTAAAATTAAATTTGGTAAGTATTCTTATTTATTTTTCTTCGGATCTGCTGCATTGGCAATGTTTTGTGCATGTATTTACTACACAATAATATTTATGCAGAAAGGAGCAGAAGCCCACCCTGATGAAACTAAACCCACTGTTAATTTTGCTGCTGTTGGGATTTTTCAGATAATTTTTATAATTTATACTGTCTTATATACACTCTTCCTAAAGGTTTTTTTATTTATGGAGGAAGATAAAATCTACAAGGTATGCTGACTAAATTGCTCATAGTGTTATCGATTGCCGCATTTGTATTTTTATTCATCGGAATTATAGTTACGATTTCCGATGCAAAAAAACGACACGATGCTGAGCATGCTAAACATGGCTTCTAAATCTGTTTAAGCTGCTTAATTGCCATAATCTGCTTTAGAATCTTATTTAAGTAATCTTAATCTGACTAATTTATGGGTAGTTGCTTCACACAGAACACCTGCAAGAACAGCAGTGCGAACCGTTAAGATTCTATTAACGTGAAAGTGGTATGTACTTTCTATATCCGGACTTACGGATTTGTACACTCAACATCCAAATTTGTAAACGCCATTCAAATTAAATAGCAGCTAACCTGGGCTAATTCGAAAAATTCAAAACATATAATTTGATATTGCTAACAGCATAATATAAATTATCCAGATGTTGATTCATGGAATTTACTTCAACAGCGAGCTCGGACAGCATCGTCGCTCTTAAATCAAGGGTGCTCTGGCTAAAAACTCCGCCATCCCCAAACAAAAGATTCTCCGTGCTTTTATTTAATGAATTATTCAGATCAAATTTTAACCAGCGCATTTTTGTGATTTTCGCTTTTGAAAGACCCTGCGAATTACCAAACCCCGGCTCATTCAGATAGTACCACAGCCCAGGCGGATAAACAATATTTACTGTATCTCCATGCCAGATATTTGCAAGCAGATTTCTATAGGTCATCAACCTTAATTGAAATCCGGCAGACTTCAATGTTAATGCTCCCAAACCTGCCGAGATGAGTCCCCCGGCGATGGTAATAATTGTTTGTGGTGTAGTTGCAGGAACAAATGTTGGTACGGCCGAAGTCAGGGATCCCACTGCAATTGCACCAACCGTTAATTTGGAATTTCGCTTCGCATTCAGGGTGCTCAGGTAAGCAGAAAGTTGTCTGGTCCTGAAGGTTTCACACTCCAGTTCCGACGACACTGCCTCCATCTCCGACTTAACAAGAGCGATGTTTTTCCCGATTTCGATCGTGTATTCAATAAACAGATCCTGATTCAATTTTGAAGTATCAATTCCAAGACTGATCATGTCTTTAATCAGTTTCAATGTACCGGTAGCATTGGCTGCTAAAATATTTTGTTTTGTAAGAAACCTGCTCAGCTCCTTTTCACTATTAAGAAGACTATCAGTATTTATCATTATAGCTGGTAGCAGGCTATAATCCTCCTTTAACGCCGAAACACAGAAGTCCTGTTTCAATTTTAATGTAGTTGAGTTTACTATTTTAGCAGACCGGCATCCGCCGAATGCGATAACGATCAGCAAACTGAATAAAATAACCCGATTACTCCTGTTCAGAGAATATTGCGCAGTTGGAAACTTTCGCCGGTATTCATTTCTCATTGCTAAAAATTTAATAGTCATGGAGAATTTTTTCGTGTCCCCGGGATAAATTGCGAAGGGCTTTACCTTGTCAGGTTAAAGTTATTTTTGACAGCCAGGGCGATTTTTACTTTGTCGGCGAATAAGTATATACGCTCGTTGAACCCATTTGAGCCTGCGATAACAATGGTTTAAAAATATTTTTTAACCCGGCAGGCAGGATTGAAACCAGGTTGTAGATTATATTTGTGGCAACCATCCACAATATGTTATGACCGGTCTAATCGTTGATGACAATTCAATTTCAAGGGCCACACTTATGCAGCTTGCAAAGCAGGTTCCCGACCTTAACATCGTTAATGAGTATAGTAATGCAATAGATGCTTACAATCACTTACAGTCAAAGGAGGTTGACCTGATCTTCCTGGATATTGAAATGCCCGAAATGACGGGCCTGGAATTAACAAGAAATCTTTCAGGCAAACAAGTGCTGATCGTTTTTACTACTTCTAAAAAAGAATATGCGCTGGAGGCTTTTGAGCTGAATATTGCAGACTATCTGATGAAGCCGGTTACGCCTGCGAGGTTTCTTCAGGCGGTGAGTAAGGCCCGCGCGATATTCGAAAGCAAAAAAGAAAAAGTGCAGTACACCAAAGAAGAATTTTTATTCGTCAGGGATTCAACTATTACCCGGCGGTTGAAACTGGATGATATACTTTATGCAGAAGCAATGGGCGACTATGTAAAGATTTATACAAAGCAGAAAATGTACGCCATACACGGTACAATGAAGGCAGCAGAAGAACGACTTCCTAATGAAAATTTTATCAGGATCCATCGCTCATATATTGTTTCCCTTGGCAAGATTGATACGCTTCAGGATGGCGGACTCACGGTGAACGGAAAGTTTCTTCCGGTGGCCGATGCCTACAGAAAAGCACTGAATACAAGAATGAATGTATTTTAACGAACGATAGCAATTGCCTTAATCACTAATGTTTGTGCCTTTCTGTCTTTCCGGATTGATCACGAAGTTTTAATCATTTATTCTCATACGCAGCGAATGACATTTACTTCCTCGGTAATGGACAACAAACGTTTTGGATATTTTATCGTGATTGCTTTTATCGCAGGCGCCGCGATACTTGTGTCGATACAATTCAATTCTGCAAGAAATACCGCAAAGCTGATTCAGAACAATGCTACTTTATTAAAGGAATTACGTTCCAGCAATCATCTCAGAGAAATTGACCGGGATATCTTAGGGGTTGAAAGCAGGATCCGCGCTTCAATTGCCACCAATGATACATCTCACCTGGAAGGTGTAGACGACAAAATCAATCAGGTCAAAGAATTCCTCGACTCATTATCCTACAATAATACTGACACTGCCGTTCTGCGATTGATAAATCGCCTGAGTGTTCTTACGCTGGAAAAAAAGAGAACCAAGGAGAAATTATTGAACCGTTATCACACGTTGGGCAATATGAACGATACCAGTTCCATCGCCAATCCCAGGGCAAGAAGAATATCAGATGAGATAACGGCTACTACAGCCAAAATTTATGAAAAACGTCAGCGACTGATGGTGGAACTTAGTCAGCGGAGCGAGCATATAGGAAAAAAAGCCCGGTTATACGATATCCTGCTGATGGGGTTGCTGCTGGTAGGCAGCGCAAGCATCGGCCTTTTTATTGTACGCCAGTTCAGGAAACAACATCTGTTGATAATTCAGCTGAATAAGTCCGAGAAAAAAGCCTCGGTTGCTGCTCAAGCCAAAGAAAATTTTCTTGCCAATATGAGTCATGAAATACGAACACCACTAAGTGGCATATTGGGCTTTACTAACCTGTTGCAAAAAAGACCGCTTGATGCGGCCTCAACTGAATTTGTAAATTCCATTCAGAAATCAGGAGAAAATTTACTGGCGATTATTAATGATATCCTCGACCTGTCAAAAATAGAGGCGGGAATGATGCGTATTATTCCGACGACCTTCAGTATAAACGGACTTATACATTCCATCGAAACACTTTTCGGAGAACGGGTAAAAGCAAAAGGACTGGCTTTAACCAGCCATGTAGATCCTTCCATCCCCGACACTCTGGTGGGCGATGCCACAAGGCTTACCCAGATACTGGTGAATCTAATCGGGAATGCCATAAAGTTTACTGAGCAGGGCAGAATCAGTATTGAGGTATATAAAAAGGAACAAAAACCTGATGGGCTTTTACTTGGTTTTAAAGTCAGCGACACCGGAATAGGTATTGATAAATCAAAACTCACTGAAATATTTGATCGCTTCAACCAGGGAGAAGATTCCATCACCAGGAACTATGGCGGTACGGGACTGGGACTTTCGATTGTAAAAAATCTGATCCTTCTGCAAAATGGTGAAATAGAAGTAAACAGCGAGCAGGGAAAGGGTACTTCATTTAATTTTTTCATTCCCTACGGAATTGCGGAAGAACAGCTGAGCGAACCAACCACGGCAGATACAGAATATTTCAAAGACAAATCCAATATGCCGTTGCATATACTTGTAGTTGATGATAATGCCACCAATCAAATTCTGATGAGGCATTTGCTATTACAATGGAATGTTTCGTTTGATATTGTGTCAAATGGAATGGAAGCTGTTTCCAGTCTTCGTTCCCGTCCCTATGATCTTGTGTTAATGGATATTCAGATGCCGCAAATGGATGGATATACGGCAACTCAGCAAATAAGGGAAGTGCTTAAACTGGAAATTCCGATCATTGCAATGACAGCACATGCAATGGCCGGCGAAAGAGAAAAATGCCTTAGCCGGGGTATGAACGAGTATATTTCAAAACCAATAGATGAGCAGGAGCTTTTTAAACTCATATCAAGGTTTGGATTTTCAAAAATAAAACAACCTGTACATCAAATAACTGTTGAACTGCCTGCCGGTTACAAATACATCGATCTGACTTATATGCGATCTATCAGTCAGGGAGATAAATCTTTTGAGGAACCCGTTACCAGGCAATTTATAAAAAATGTACCAGCAGATCTTCAGCAGCTGTCAATGGCTTTTGAAAAGAATGATTTTACAACAATCAATCAGATCGCACATGATCTTAAATCCAGTATCGCCATAATGGGCTTACTGCCTTTGCTTGAAAGCGGGTTGAATCTGCTCGAATCTGCAACCCGCAAAAATGCAGATCTTGAAACAGCGGTAAATGAAATCGACAAAATCGTGAATGAAGCGCTCACCGAAGCGGATAACTTTTATTCCACAATACAATCCTGAAAGCCGCCAGGGCTAAACTCTTCTTCCCTCTTATATAAAGAGCCGTATTTTTTTCAACACTTTCAGTGTTGCTGATGCCATTCCGTTTTCAAATAGTTTTTGCCGGCTATCTTTTAACGATTGGATTTGCCCGTTGGACGAATGCTATTCAAAAAAGAGATGTTGCATTCTAGATTTACAGCGGTAATCACAGCAAACAATATCAAACACAAAAAATTATCGATCATGTCAAATCAATTACCAAGTTTTAAATATCAACTTGAAAAAAAAGCACCCCGTACTAACGATGGTGGAATCACAAGAGGTGCTTCTGTAACCGACTTTCCTGCATCAGTTGGGATTGCCGGTGTTTCCATGCGCCTGCAGCCAGGAGCCATGCGGGAACTGCACTGGCATGCAAATGCAGCGGAGTGGGCATATGTACTTAAAGGAAATATGCGCACTACTGTTGTTGATCCAAAAGGAAATACTTATGTTGATCTTTTTTCGCCTGGAGATGTTTGGTATTTCCCACGGGGCTACGGCCATGTTCTGCAATGTGTAGGCGATGAAGAATGCCATTTCATTCTGATTTTTGATAATGGCAATTTTTCTGAAGACCATACTTTCAGTATTACTGATTTCGTATCATCTGTTCCTCCGGAAATAGCTGCTCAAAATCTGGGCATCTCTGTTTCAGAAGTAGCGAGCCTGCCGCAAAAAGAAGTTTATTTTGCTCAGGGAAAAGTGCCATCCATTCATTCGGGTATAGGCTTACCCGTTGGTGAAGTCAGTTTGACCTCTCCCCATCGATATCCTCTTAGTGCGCAGCAGCCTAAAGTTGTACCGGGCGGCGGAACACAGCGTGTAGTAACACAGGCTGAATTCCCAATTGCCAAAACAATTACGGGAACTGTCTTTGAAATTGAGCCTGGTGGTCTCAGAGAATTACACTGGCATCCAAACGCCGATGAGTGGCAATATTTTATCCAGGGAAAAGCTGAGATGGGTGTATTTCTTGCAGAACGCAATTTTGTAAAAGAAGAATTTGAAGCAGGAGATGTAGGATATGTACCTATGGGCGCTGGTCACTATATTAAAAATACAGGAACTGAAAAGCTGATTGTATTGATAGGTTTTAATAGCGGAAGCTATGAAGCAATTGACCTGAGTTCATGGATCAGCGGAAACCCGAAAGACCTGCTGGAAGGAAATTTTGGAGTAGGAGATAAAATTTTTGAAGCATTTCCAAAAACAGACAAATTCATCATTCGCTAAAATTCATAATCGTTCAACAATATGCAACGGCTATCATCTGCATCAGAATTCTTATTCGCTCTGGAAAAAACTGCAGTTAGGACTAGCCGTTGCGTGCTGTTGCGCGGAAGAAGGTTGCCGGGTCTAACAACAGGACGGTAACTTTTTTAATAACACTAAACAATTACCATAACACTTATAATCAAAAAAAATGAGCAAGATCAAAGTAAAAGACGGTACCGAAATTTATTACAAAGATTGGGGAACCGGTCAACCGATTGTTTTTCATCATGGCTGGCCTTTATCAGGCGACGATTGGGATACACAAATGATGTTCTTTCTAAACCATGGATTCAGGGTAATCGCCCATGATCGCCGTGGGCATGGAAGATCTTCCCAATCAGCTAATGGACACGATATGGATACCTACGCAGCCGATGTTGCCGAGCTTACAAAAGCGCTTGATTTAAAAGATGCCATCCACATTGGTCACTCAACAGGTGGCGGCGAAGTAATCCGTTATGTGGCAAAACACGGAAAAGGCCGTGTTGCTAAAGCAGTACTGATAAGTGCAGTCACTCCTGTAATGATACAAAGCAAAACAAATCCCGACGGTGTTCCTTTGTCTGTATTCGATGAAATACGCGAAGGCACTGCAACGAAACGCGCACAGTATTTTCAGGATTTTACACTGCCCTTTTATGGTTATAATCGCCCGGGTGCAAAGATATCTCAAGGCATCAGGGATAATTGGTGGCGCCAGGGAATGATGGGAGGAATAAAAGCACATTACGATGGCATAAAAGCTTTTTCAGAAACAGACCTTACTGAAGATCTTAAAAGTGTTGACGTACCTGTGCTTGTAATGCATGGCGAAGACGACCAGATTGTTCCTTATGCTATTTCAGGCCCTAAGGCAGCAAAGCTTTTGAAAAATGGAAAACTTATTTCATATCCTGGTTTTCCCCATGGCATGCCGGCAACAGAAGCAGCAACAATCAATGCCGATCTTTTAGCTTTCATTAAATCATAATGTACTAATAAAGATCCAACATCTTAGAAATACCGGAAAAGCTGTCATCAATAGGTTGACAGCTTTTTGCTTTATAAACCTCGGAGGTATTTTTGCCAAGGTTGGTACCTCGCCGGCCGGAAGGAAACACCTCGGAGGTCTTAACCTCGGAGGTTTAAAGCGTAAAGTACAGTGAGATATTCCCGAACTCGTGACTATATGTATTTTTCCGCATCTCCGTTGACGTGTTTTGCATATATGATATTGCAAATTTGCCGGTTGAGATCACTGCACCATAGTTTACAGAAAAAATAAAATGCCGGATAATATTTTGCCTGTTATAACTGTTGGCTTCCGTGTTGGCATAAGCATCTGAAATGGGCTTTATTTCTTTTCTCTTTAAAAGACCGTTCGTCTGTAACATGGCATTGGTCAACATCCATTTTGCTTCAGGACTGATCACCAGATAAGCTTGCATTTTTCTTTTTTTGCCCGCAACAACTCTTCCACCAGAATATTGATTTATAAACCCGCTGAAGTAAGGCGCCATTATTCCTATTCTTAGCAGCGGATATACCGAGATCCCATTTTCGAATGTCCCCATCCGCAACTTTGTTCCTGCTATCAATTCCAGCCAGGATCCAACAGCAGCGACCTGCTTTTCAAATGTAAAATTGAGATTGAGAACAGGTGCAGTTTTCAATTGATGGTCCCAGCCTTTTGGCAATCTGTATGCAAGCATACGGTGCACCCAGGTCTGCGTTTCTCTTCCGAATGCGTAAGGCCCCCGTATGCCTGCCTGCAGTTCTGTTTGAAAACTATAATTGCGTGAGCGGTTATAGGCATAAGATGAATGAGTCAGGAATAAAGAGCCTGAATAAAAATAGTCATGAGGCTGGAAATACGGATCGGCAATATTGCTGGGCGTAAATACCATTTGCATAGCACCCCATTGATTAAAAAAAGTCATGCTGTCCTGCGGAATATTCACAAAACCAGGAATCAAAAATGGCTTCCTCGCTCGCTCAATAAATAGGTCCAGCCTGTTGCCTCCACTGTATGCTCTGTCAGTACCATGACCACGCATATTCAGGAAATCATTGTCTTCGTATATGCGCAATAACTTTTTGCCGGATTTCTCCTGAGCACATGCTACACCAAATAACATCACGACAAATAAATGCATCCGGAAAAAAAGAAGTAGAAATAATTTCATCGAATCAGAATTTTTAAAATGAATCTTTTATTTTTCAATGGCATGCCCCGCGTTCATTTTTCAAAAAATTATTTCACGTTTGGGAACAACCTCAACCGGAAAAACTTAGCAATAAATACCCTCATTAATTTTTTTGCAGATACCTATTCTATACTGAGCAATCTCCTGCAAACCTACCATGCCAAAGCCCTGTGCAGGTTGAACAATAGCCGAACAGACAAAATCTATAGTCGTAAAATCAATGAAATGAAAATGGCCTGCAGAACATCCCATCGCGATGAAAAAAACGCAGAAAGATTCGCTGAAATAAAAGAAGAAAATCAATGGCAGGAGATCAACAAATGAAACTAAAATTTTGAACGTTATCCACGGAATATACCGGACGATTGCAGACGGACAACAGAAGAGAAAATGAACTATACAAGCCCCTGCAGGATCGGCAATTTTTTAAGAAACTAAACTTTAAAAACCCTGAAGTATTAGTAAACCAAATGGCCCGGTCTTAATTTCAGATTCTTATATTGATAGCGATAGAACGAGGAATGAGGAGGATGAGTTTTTGTTTCAATGATGAGTAGCAGCTTTCGCGTATAGCCGTCTGGGTTATAGCTTCAATGTTTCTACTATCAGAAATATATTTTCATGCGTATGCTTTATTTTGCTGTATTGCATTTAATGTATATCCATTCCCATTGAACTGATTCAGATGAAATACAATACTGATCTTAGTGCCGTCGGTGTTGTCGAACTGCAACCAGGCCTTGATGTCTTTAGTCAGTCCTCTTATCAATTGCAGACCCAATGAATCAGAAACACTGTTGATTAAAGAGCTGTCAATTCCGATTCCGTTGTCAGCGATGATCAGTGTGATCTGATCATCATCGCGGTGCATTGTGATTTCAATAGTTCCGCGTCTGTTTCCGGGGAAAGCATATTTGATTGAATTAGTAACAGCTTCATTAATGATCAGGGCCACCGGTACGGCTTGTGAGATATCCAGCTGCACAGGATCGATGTCAACTTCAAAATGAATTTGCTCGTTGTTTCCAAAACTATCATCCAGGTACTTTATGAATTCGGGCAGGTATACAGACATATCGATCGATTTGATATCTTCTGACTGATAGATCTTCTGGTGTATAAGCGACATCGCATAAATCCTTTGCTGGCTCACTTCATTGGCCTGCCTTGCATCGCTTTCCAGGTAAGCTGCCTGCGATTCAAGCAAACAAATTACGGTATGCAGATTATTCTTCACACGGTGGTGCACTTCTTTTAAAAGCCATTCTTTTTCAGTAACCAGCTGTTCAAGCGCTTCATTTTTTTGTGTGATGTCCAGGTTCTTCTGACTGATCACTTTATTTGTTTCTGCTATCAGCTCTGCGCTTTTCTGTTTTTGCCGGTACTGTTTGTATACAAGTCCACCTGAAGCAAGAAGGATTACCAATAAAGCAATAGTAATATTTCTGATAAGATGGGCCTGCTCCAGGTTAGACTGGCGTAACAGATCATTTTGTTTTAATGCTTCAATCTGCTGATCCCTTGTTCTGATATCTGTTTCTTTTTTATCAGTTTCATACTTCACCTGGAGACTTTGCAGCTGGCTACTTTTTTTTGCACTGAAAATGGAATCCTTTAATGCGCTGTATTTTTCATAATGCTGAATTGCGGCAAGATAATTTCCTGAAGCAGAATCTATTTTGAATTTCAGCCACCAGAGTTTCTGCATGAGTTGTGAACTATTGTAATGATACCCGGCAAATGAATTTATTTCCAATGCCTTGTCAACATAAGGTCTTGCGGTGCTGAATTTGTTCTGACCTTCATAAAAACTAGCTATTTTAAAGTAAGCATCAGAGCCCGAAAGTGGGAAGGATAACGGTTTGATCATTCTGGATCTGTTCTTTTGTGCTTCAGCATCCAGATCTATCATTTGCAGATAATATTTTTCCGCCTGTACGGGGTCCTTCAAAGCAACATAAATATCGCCCTTGGCTGCTGCAAGGGTTTCTTTATCAGAGGCCCATACCGCCGGGGTATTTTTCTCCGCATTCCGGATATATAAAAGCGCCTTTTGAGGTTGGTTTAACTTCAGGTATTGTTCCACTACTTTACTATATACAAAATAAGCCCAATATTCACTAACCTCTGTCTCCATTAAATATTTAAGACTTTTTTCGGTCTGGCCGTCGTCGCCATAAATCTGCCCCAGCATCATATTTATTACACCACTATACTCGTAACTTTTCAATAGGTTCGCGTTTCTTTCGGCTTCCAAAGCAAGTGCAAGCGCTTCATCAAGATTACCCCTGGCATATTCTATCCATGAGAGCACGAGATAGATTTTATAAAGTTTTTTCATGCCGGAAGCTTTGCGAAGCTGGAGGGCCCGGGAAAATTGCGCATAGGCTGTGTCAAAATTGGCGTGATATTGATTGACACCTCCAACGTCCTGTAATACAGAACTTTCATTGGCCGTATCTTTTAATTCGTTATAGATCCTTAAAGCATTTCCATGAGCCCATAACTCGTCCTTCAAAGTACTGTCCGTATCGGGCATATAAATTCCTAACTCTGACCAGATATGTGCTTCTGCAGAACGGTCACCGCTTTTTTGTAAATCATCGATGATCTCCAGGAAACTATCTTTCCCTTTCTGAAACTGACCGTCGGAAAAATAATATTTCCCCAGCGCGATAAGGCTATGGTGTGTCCACTTTTGATTTCTGATAGACCGGGAAATACGCTCCGCCTCATTGAAAAAATAAAAGGCACTATCCAGGTCAGGTTTTGCAAGTCCTGGTAAAAAAAGATAGCGCTCCCCGATCACTATAAGAAAACGGATCTGATGTTCAGCCGGCACTTCAGGCAGGAGATTTACTGCTTTACTGATTTGACTTTTGTATAAATAAGTTTTACATAATATGAAACAAGCTTCATTATAGCCGGCATTAAAATGAAGGGTCTCGCTTAATTTCCGGGCTTTTTCTGCATAGAAACTCAAACTGTCTGCATATCCTGTGTTATACCAATGAAATCCACATAACGAAATCAGCAATTTTACTTTATTGGTATCTTCCTTTGCAGTTTGCAGCTCGCTAAATAGCAGTTCCGGTTTCTTATCAGTAGATATGATTAATAAACCCGGATTTACCAGATCCTGGGTATTCCCGGTGAAACTGATTAAAGTGATCGCAAAAGACAAAAAAATATTTTTGTTCATATACGATTGATTTATTCAATAACCACTAATGTTAATTGCATTCATATCATATACACATTATCGGAGTTCCTGCGAAACAGGGGTTTACGAATTAAAGAGGGCAGGCGGGAAACCACTAAAAAATTACCATTTAAAGAATGGGAACCAGGGGAGTCAGATCTGATCTATGGAACAAGCAGTTGATTAAATATACAAAATGAAAAACAGATTTGAGGCCTTTTTGCTTCACCGTACCTATCAGATTTTTCATTTTATTTTTGCTTTGATCTTTTAGTTTGCCGGAGAACAAATGATTGTGTGGCCGGGAATTGTTTGCGGCGTTACATGGCTCATGGCAATGACTAATTAAAATACCTCTGGCCATGGAACCATGCATTACTATTCCGTGAACAATTATATCCGCATCCTTGCCCGGAGGCATGCAAAAACGATGGGATTCGATGATCATAAACTCATCCGGCGTCAGCAACATTTTTTCTTTTGTTTTCAAAAGATCATCACCAGAAAATTCAAATCCGGTAAATCCGCGTTGTTGCAAATCAGTAACTGCATCGATTACATTTCTGTACATCTGTCGTCTGTTTATTTGAATAGATAAAAATAAATCCGGTCAACTGACACTGCTTTTCTGTAGCTTCCTTCTGCGAGACGATACCTGAACATAATATCTGTACAGGCTTAGAGCTTTTTCAAACACCTTCATTTTGCAGTCAGGTGATAATCGGAAACTCTTTTAGAAATGATCCCGCGAAACACGCTTTCCTGTATCGCGCACTATACCAGGCTTTCAAAGCCAATGCCATTATTTACTGCGTTGACTATCAGATTTTTACGTGTAATTGTCTATTCAGGTTTCGTGAAATATCATGAAAAGACAGCCGGCTTCGCGAAATATCATGGTGAAACCGTGAAGAGGCCCTGGCGGCCTGCAAAAATGATTGCCTTAAAGTAATGTCCGCTTCTACGGATCAAGGTTTTTCTGACCTCTTCATTCTGTTTAAACCAACCAGTGTTTTTATTACTGCTTCACAGGATTTCAAACGACAGTTTTCGCCTTCTCAACGATATCTTTCTAAGAAAAAAATAAGCCCGGAATAGTTTTGTGCATAGTCGCAGTCGTCGGAAAAAACGGATAACCTGTAAACTTCCTGGCTGCCACTGAAGCAATACAGCTGAGAATATTAATGACACAACAAAATTGTTTTATGAAAAAAAAGTTTCCAGGTAAAATGATCCTGTCGATAATGTTCATTAATGTATCCGTAATTGTTATGGCACAAACCGGCAACCCGGTCAAAGGAGAAAATGATCCGAAAGTTCTTGTACAGGTAAGGAGTTTCCTCAAAGCACTTAATACCAGCGGAGGAAAACCAACGGAGGAGCTC
The DNA here is from genome assembly GCA_015654495.1 of Chitinophagales bacterium. Classification (GTDB taxonomy): domain Bacteria; phylum Bacteroidota; class Bacteroidia; order Chitinophagales; family Chitinophagaceae; genus Pollutibacter. Next base: position 5,354 of record JAATGW010000549.1, on the reverse strand, counting down.
AGTCCGGCAGAAGCACGACTTGTGTTGGTAAATGCCCAGAAATCAGTGAAAGTCGATTATTCAGGAATTGAAGAAACGGAGAGAACGATTTCTCAGGATGGTGAGATTGTAAAAATCCATATTACCAAACCTCTGCATTCCAAAGCCAATGCCCCGGTATTCATTTTTATGCATGGCGGCGGATGGGTGTTGGGTGATTACCCGACTCACCGAAGGATTGTGAGAGATCTTGTAGTGGAGAGCGGTGTAGTGTCGGTTTTCCCGGATTACACTCCATCACCGGAAGCAAGATATCCTAAAGCCATTAACGAGGCATATGCAGTCACTAAATGGGTAGCAGAACATGGCAGCGAAATCGGTGTCAATGGAAAAAATCTTGCAGTTGTTGGTAATAGCGTTGGAGGAAATATGGCGGCAGCAATCGCATTGATGGCGAAAGATAAAAAGGGACCACATATAAAACTCCAGGTCTTGTTATGGCCGGTGACTGATGCCAATTTCGAAACAGCATCATACAGTGAATTTGCTGAAGGAAGATTTCTCACAAAAAATTCGATGATCTGGTTTTGGGATAATTATCTGCCAGATGTAAATAAACGCAAAGAAATTTACGCATCGCCGCTACAGGCTAGTATAGACGAACTTAAGAATTTACCTCCTGCATTGATCCAGGTAGCAGAGAATGATGTGTTGCGTGATGAAGGTGAAGCTTATGGCCGTAAGCTGGACGAAGCCGGCGTACCGGTGACATTAACAAGATCCGATGGATTAATTCATGATTACGGTTTGTTGAATCCTATTGCCGGCATACCCGCAATTAAAACCCTGCTATTGGAGGCTGCAGCAGTCATAAAGAAATCATTAAAAGAATAATCTGATCTCAGATTGTTTTTATAATTCAGTTGTTAGACGGGAAATGGTACAGCAGCAGAATGCGGGAGAGCAGATAGCTCCCCGGTTCTTTAAAAAGCCTCAGATTCTTCTGGGGCTTTTAACGTTCAACGTTGAACGTTAAACGTCAAACCCTGTTAAGTTTGTCAGGTTGTTAAGTTGTTAAGTTATAGGTTAAAAGCAGTAAGCTATTAACAGAGTGGTTCTAAGTTTTACGTTTTAAGTTCCACGTTCTATATCAGGCTGTCTAATTAAGTTGAGCAGGTTCTGCGAAACTCGCGGGCTGTTTGTTTGCGAAATTTGCGGTTAAATTATGAACACTTTTTAGAATGCCTGAAGCATATTAAAGAAAAGGTCATTTCTAACAGCAAACTGCATCTGGATGAAAACGCCCTCCTTCGCTACGTTACTGCGGACAGGCAGAGAACGCTAAGAACTACCAATATTTTGCATATCGTTAGTTTTTACACAGTCTGACGTAGAACGTATAACTTATAACGTAGAACGTTCAACGTATAACGTGAGACTGCCTAAAAACTTCTGAAGGTATTTCCTTGCGATACTTGCGGGCTGCTTGCTTGTGAAACTCGCGGTTAAATGATGAGCACTCCCACGAATGAATGATACACATTAAAGAATAGGTTATTTCCAGCACAAACTTCATCTGGATGAAGACGCCTTCCTTCGCTACGCTACGGCGGACAGGCGCAGAACGCAAAAAATAGCAATTGACCTACTGTATTACCCAGAGATTTAAGATACCTGCTGTTTTTATGCGGTCTGAAATTGGACGATGAATATAGGACTAGGCAATTTGCCAGATTTCTTAAACGAGGCTTGGTTTCAGCATATTTATTACACCGGCCATTATCAGCACCTTTAAAATTTTAGCAAAATTAAATACAAATTGCTCGTTGGATATTAAATGTCAAAACTATCCTGAAATTGGTCTTACACCCGCCAAGGCGGGCTTGTACTTCCAGTAGATCTTTTTTCTATTGTCTTACACCCTTTCAGGGCTAAGAATTTAAACCAGGGTCTCACTAAAGAAATTATACATGCAATTATTCAGGAAATTTACCTCTTCTATTAAATCCACAAAAAGCACTGGATAATAGTACTCTTATAACCTTTAACAACACAAATTAATTAGGTTTCTTAGCTCTGAAGGAGCTTAAGATAATAGAAAAGACATTTAAATGAACGGAGCCCGCCAAGGCGGGTGTCAGACCAAAATCAATCACTATGAGTTTTAACAGTTGTCCAGACTCACCCTTCGAAATCTCAAATCACTGGCAAAGTCAATACGGAAAGTTATTATCGGTTAAACTACCAAATCCTACGTTGAACATATAACGTCGAAGCAAATAGAATGGCAGAACCCAGACAAAAAATAACCAACAAAATAGAACTATAAACACCCTGCCAATTTCGCCCGCCATGGCGGGCTCATACCAAAATACTTTGTGTTTTCTGGCAGACGACGCCCTTTCAGCGCCGAAAGAATGCTTAAGAACCCATTTATTGAAATGCCGTTCCGACACAGGAACGGATAATAATTAACAAGTGTCGTTTAAATGCGATAATAGTTAAACTAAATCATTGCTGAGTAGTGAACATTATTAGTTGTTGAGTACTACTGGCGTAAAATAAGAACCTACTATTTTTTTGCGAAGACGGATAAGGACACAGTCAGATTATCGCTCAATGAGAAGCTCGATTCTCCTATTTCAAAATCCCGTCTGTTCAATTCAAATTCTCCTTTGAAACGAAATCCATCATTTTCATTTTCCACAGTAAAAGGAAAAGAAATTTCCCTGGTGGTCTTTTTAATAGTCAGATTTCCGAATACCATATACTCTCCTTCCTTTGTGGAAGTCGTAAATCCGGTGGAAACGAATTTTATTTTAGAATAGTTTTTTACATCAAAATATTCTTCCTTTCGCAGGTGATTGTTTCTGAGATCATTGCCTGTGTTCACCGTATTTGCATCCACACTGACTTCAAAATAAGAAGAAGAAGGATCCACTGAATCGAAATTAATTTTACCATCCAGGCCTTTGAAACTTCCGGTAACACCTATACCCAGGTTCTTAATATGGAACCTGACCTCAGAACTTGTATCAACAGGTGTCAACTGCTGATAAGTAAAAAGACCATAACCCAGATGCAAAAGAAATACGGGTAAATATTTCATCTCATTATATTTAATTCATTGCTACAATTAAGCGACGTTTAACGTTGAACGTGCTATGTATCCGCCACCTTCGCCAGCTCGGTAACAGGAGTTTCCCGCATGGCTGTCGCAGCCGTCAGCACTGCTCCAATAGTCAGTATAAAAGGCAGAAGCGGCGCATAGATAGGTGTATGAACCAAAAGAGATCCACCTGCAGTTGCACCTATAAACAATGATAAGAGCACATGGGCGAGACGACGCCTTTCTGCGACAGTGGATGACCAGCTGGCTAAATCACCTACCAGGAAAATGATGGTAGCAGTAGCTGCAGTGGTAAACACTCCATCCACATGCAGCGACCGGATAGCTGCGCTCTGCATGCCCATAGGAAATGCCCATAAAGCAAGAAGCACACAGCTGGTATCAAATGAAGGTTGACCACCGGAAGCAAACCATACAATTTGAAAAAAGGCATGTGGTATCAATGACACAGCAAGTGAAATCGTTACACGTTGCGTCCATATCGCACCGTCTTTGGACGGCCCGACGATTTTGACAGAGATAAAAACACCCAGAGCAAAAGCAACCATGGAAGAAAGGATAGCGATCGTTTCGGGTGCGCTGGCGCCAGCAAGCCGGAGCCCGAGAAAAGCAATATTACCCGTCATGAAAGCGGAGAATACTTTACCGAGTGCAAGAAAGCTGATAGCATCGATAGCACCCGAAGAAACTGTTAATAGATCGAGCAGGAAATCGCGGGTCCTTTGTTTACCTGCAGGAATTGTGTTTGTGTTGGACATACCGAATGTATTATGTTGTAAGAAGTCTATATAGATTTAAAAATGCTTACTCCAGGGTTTGGCCCATCGATTAATTATTTCACCGGATCGATTGCTATTGGCGAAAAAGGGGCTTTTATTTTCGATGGTATTTTGCTTTTAATTTTCATTATTTTTTTTGCCTGATATAAAATTGCAATTAATAGGCTCCCTTTTCATGCCGGTTTCGTTCGCGGGGTCAAAATGATCGGCCAAAAAGAATCAGCTGTCGTTTTCATCATCGCAGTCCCATATTTTTTTCTGATGATAGAACTGAATAAAATATTTTTTAAAGTGAACAGCGCAATTTCATGCGGTCTTTTCATCATTAAAAACATCATCAAACAGTTGTTAATGAAACGGGCTGCTTCATGATCAGATTCACTTCGATATTGTTCCTGGTAGCATTGGAATAAGGGCAAATGGCGTGTGCTTTCTTTGCGAGCTCCATCCCAATCGTTTCATCAACGCCGGGTATTTCTATTTCAAGGTCCACCGCCAGACCAAACCTGATCTCATCCAATTTCCCTATGCTGACATGAGCGGTAACAGCCGTGGTTCCGGTTTTTACTTTCTCCATCCTGATCACACGATTCAAAGCGTTATCAAAACAGGCAGAGTAGCCAGCAGCAAAAAGTAATTCCGGATTCAGATAATTGTCGTTCGCACCACCCAATGCTTTTGGTGAACGCAAATCAAAATCGATTAATTTATTGGGCGACTGCACATGACCATTGCGACCGCCAGTAGCAGTAGCGAGAGCTGTATATAACTTTTCCATACTTTCTATATTTAAAAAATTTTCGATTAGAATCGGTATTGTTTTCAGAATCCGTTTTGGTACATATTTCTGCGTCCATGACCTCGTGACGTCATCAGTACTTTCTCCGCAGGAAACATTCTTTCGTCTTTTTTGATGCCGTACACGGGTCAGGCGCAGGACTAGCGTCAATATATAACCGTAAATAATTAAACCATTACTTTTAAATAGCCGCGGCTTTTCATTCAGGCAATACTTAAATAAAGAACCGGTTGTGGCATCATTTATGCAAAGCCCTGAATTTTTCTGCCTCTCCGGATCCACCGGTTGTATCACCTGCACTGTAGGAATGCGCACCTGTTCCTGCAAGCTTTCCTCCATCCACGATCAGGTACTCAGACCTTAGCGGTTTGCCCTGGAACCAACATTCCAGTATCTCCCTTGTGCCTGCGGCGTAGCGTGACTGCGCCGATAAACTTGTGCCGGAAATATGTGGTGTCATTCCATGATGAGGCATTGTTCGCCAGGGATGATCTTCAGGAGCGGGCTGAGGAAACCAAACATCACCCGCATATCCTGCAAGTCGTCCATTTTCAAGCGCCCTCACTACAGCATCGCGGTTACAAATTTTTCCCCGTGCCGTATTGACCATATATGCACCACGTTTCATTTTATTGATAAGTGTGTCGTTGAAAAGATTTTCGGTTTC
>JAATGW010000589.1 GCA_015654495.1 Chitinophagales bacterium | reverse complement strand
GCGATAAGGCTGAAGAAGTTTGGGACAAAACAGAAGATAAGGCTGAAGAACTCTGGGATAAAACCAAAAACAGTGAATTTGTGGCTACCGCAAAAGAGAAACTTGAAGATTTGAAAGAAGGTGCTGAAAAATTGTGGGATAAGATCGTGGACAAATTTGATGGCGACGATGATGAGCCCAAACCAACGACCACTGCCTGATTGTTTTTAACTTATTTTTTTCGTTGTTGGTGTTCCGAGGGTCTCTTTAAGTAAAAGTGGTTTGAAATTCAACCGGGAAACACCAACAACGAAATTTTTTATACGTGTTGCAGGTGCTTCCAGGGTTATTTTGAGTACAAATGGTTTGAAGATCAGTTGGGAAACACCAAAAAGAGTTCGGATTTTCCCCCGTATTCTTTCACGCTTTGCAAAATTTATTTCGCTGCTATACTATAATCTACACACTATCCACTTCTACCGTCTACAACTATATAGCTTCCTTCTTTTGCCGGTAAGAGGAGCCGGAAAGCCAGGCTGGATAAAAAAACATCGTGCATGTCTTCGTCATCCCGTCATTCCTTATTCCCGGCAGAAAAACTATATCCTAAAATCAATCATGAAAGATTTTTCAGATCTGCTTCCTCCTGATCACCGGTTTAGATTTTCAAGTTATTTTTCACTAAAACATTAGCGTCGTGCCGATAGTGAGACTGCCCACCGTCTACTCCCTCCATCCCACAACTCCGGCGATTTATTCAATTGTAATGATTTTATTAAACCAGCAACCAGTATCTTTGCGCGCGCTAATTTGAGTCTTCAGCAGGCGGTACGGTTTTTTAATCTGCGATAACAGATTTTGTTTTGCACAACACACTGAAAATTCAAAATAAATACCAACAAAACACGTTCTAAAGAATCCTTTGTCCATTGAAAATCACAGCTATGAATCCAATTCACCTTATTGAAAAATCAGTATCCCGCCTGGGGAGCATTTTGCTGATTTTTATTTCTTCTTTAATTTTTACAAACTGCGGTACAGTATCGAGTGAGGAAATTCCTGCAGATTCGGTAGCTACTGTAATCCATGTTGATTCGGTGAAACCGGCTCTTACTGTAGCTCCTGCTGACAGTGCTTCCTACGAAGCTGATATTGCGCATATGCTTAATGGTGACAGTTCGGGTAAATGGCCTGCAAATTCGCCGATGCCTGCATCAGGAGCCATTCTGCCTTATAAAAGAGTAATCGCTTATTACGGGAACCTTTATTCAAAGCAGATGGGAATTCTCGGTGAATTGCCTAAAGATCAGATGTTTGCGAAACTGAAGGAGGAAATGGCGGCCTGGGAAAAAGCTGACCCTGAGACTCCCGTTCAGCCCGCATTACACTATATCGCTGTTACGGCGCAGGGTTCTCCCGGCAAAGCTGGCAAATACAGACTCAGGATGCCTTTCAACCAGATTGATACCGTTCTGAAAATGGCCGAAGAAATCAACGCAATTGTTTTCCTTGATATCCAGGTTGGCCTGGGAAGCTTGCAGGAAGAAATTCCTGAGCTCGTTGAATATCTGAAAAAACCCAATGTACATCTTGGGATCGATCCTGAGTTTTCAATGAAAGGTGGACAGAAACCCGGAGCTGTAATCGGTGTATTTGATGCTTCAGATATTAACTATGCTTCTGATTACCTCGCTAAACTGGTTAAGGAAAATAACCTGCCACCAAAAATGCTGATTGTTCACAGGTTTACCCAGGGTATGGTGACCAATTATGAGAATATCAAAAAAAGTTCAGAAGTTCAGATTGTAATGCATATGGATGGCTGGGGAGAACCCGAACTTAAAAAAGGTACTTATCGCCACTACATTCACAAAGAGCCTGTTCAGTTTACCGGTTTTAAATTGTTTTATAAAAATGATATAAAGAAATCGCCTCATCACCTCATGACTCCTGAAGAGTTGATGAAGCTGAAACCTTTACCAATGTATATACAGTATCAATAGAGATACCTGTAAAATTTATTAAAAGCCTTCACGTATAACGGGAAGGCTTTTTGGTTTCTACCATCCGTGTAATTGATTCCTGTTCCTTTCCCATTTTTTTTATTTTCAGAAAAATTATGGGAAATGAACACCAATCTGTATAAGACACTGAAACTGTTTTTAGTCTTTGTATTACCCGTGCATGCATTTGCACAACTTAAGTCGCTGCCGAGCGGAGGAAATCAGAAAGCCAGCGTTTCTGAAAGTATCGGCATTACGGATGTTACTATCCACTATAGCCGGCCGGGCGTAAAAGGTCGTGAAGGAAAGATATGGGGCGAGCTTGTACCATTTGGGTATACCGACCCGGGCTTCGGCGTAAGTAAATCATCGCCATGGAGAGCCGGCGCCAATGAGATTACTACCATTTCTTTTTCAACTGATGTCACCGTTGAAGGAAAAAAACTTCCCGCCGGCGATTATGCATTGCTGATAGACGTTCAGCCTGATGCTGCCAATATCATTTTCAATAAGAATACTGCTGCCTGGGGAACCTATTTCTATAAAGCCGGAGAAACTGTTTTACAGGTTCCTGTTAAAACAGAAGTGCTTTCCGCAAGTAAGGAAAGACTTGCTTTCGAATTTATGGATCAGAAGGAAAACAGTGCAGTGATAGCCCTGCTCTGGGAAAAAAGAAAATTCCCATTTAAAGTTGAGGTTGATCTTGTTAACACTCAACTGGATTCATACAGGAGAG
>JAATGW010000415.1 GCA_015654495.1 Chitinophagales bacterium | reverse complement strand
CGCTTTTTCAAAGAGACACCATTGTAATTACATCCCGCCGCCGCAGAGAGGTATTACAGGATGTGCCCATACCCATTACCGTTATAGGTGGTGCACAAATCGATAATTCCGGGTCTTTCAATGTAAATCGCGTAAAAGAATTAATTCCTTCAGTGCAATTATATACTTCTAATCCACGAAATACTGGCTTGAGTATACGGGGATTAGGTGCCTCTTTCGGCTTAACAAATGACGGAGTGGACCCTGGGGTTGGAATATATATTGATGGAGTTTATAATGCACGTCCCGCGGCCGCTACTTTAGACTTTTTAGATATTGAGCAGATTGAAGTACTCCGTGGGCCGCAGGGAACTTTATTTGGCAAAAACACTACAGCGGGTGCGTTCAATATTACTACCCGCAAACCCAGTTTTAAATCAGGTGGAAACTTTGAGGTCAGCGGTAGAAATTATGGATATATTCAGGCAAAAGCTTCTATCACCGGTGCACTTACAAAGAAAATTGCGGGACGATTTTCTTTTTCGGGTACTCAAAGGGATGGTGTTGTATATAATCAACGCACCCGGAAATACCTGAATGATCTGAATAATCTTGGTGCAAAGGCGCAGTTTTTATACAAAGCTTCTGATAATACGTCAATCATTTTATCCGGGGATTTCAGCCGCCAACGACCAAATGGGTATGCCCAGGTGGTTGCCGGTGTGGTTGAGACTAAACGTGCGGCATACCGTCAGTTTAATGCAATCATTGCTGACCTGAACTATTCATTGCCCACTTTAAATCCTTTTGACAGGGTTGTCGACCATGACTCTCCCTGGAACTCGGGCAATGACCTGGGTGGTGTTTCACTGAATATAGATTCCAAAATCGGGCCTGGTACATTAACTTCAACAACGGCGTGGCGGTATTGGATATGGGACCCATCAAATGACCGTGACTTTACCGGATTGCAATCCCTGGCAAGATCTGCCAATTACTCCAAGCAATCTCAATGGTCACAGGAATTCCGTTATGCGGGACAGATCTCATCCAAATTAAGCGGAGTTGTAGGTTTGTTCTTTCTTGGACAGGAAGTGAAATCTAACCCATTTGGTGTAGAAGAATCAGGAAAAGATACCTGGAGATTTTCCCAGAGTACCACCAGTGCGAAATGGAAAACACCTGGTCTTTTCGAAGGCTATGGCATAAATACAAAATCCTCCATTAAATCAATAAGTGCTGCAGTTTTCGCAAACGTTGACTGGGAAATCGGAAATGGATTTCATTTAATACCGGGCTTGCGTTTTAATTACGATAAAAAAGATGTGAATTACGACAGGAAGACTTATGGCGGATTGCAAACCACCGATCCGGATCTGTTGGCTTTGAAAGCGTTGGTTTACTCTGACCAGGCATATGCGACAAAAGCTGATGAAAATCATCTGACGTATAATATTACTGTTGCGTACAAACCAAGCTCAAAGATCAACGCATTTGCCACATATTCTACAAGTTATAAACCTGTCGGAGTAAATGTAGCAGGACTTCCAACTGTGAGCGGTAAACCTGCGCTCGATCTTGCTGTTTTGAAACCAGAGTATGTACAACATTACGAAGTCGGTATCAAAACCACTTTTACACGCGACTTTACGTTTAATGTTACATTGTACAACACAGATATAAAAAATTATCAGACACAGGTTCAGTCTCCTGAAATTGGAGTTAATCGTGGATATCTTGCAAATGCCGAAAAAGTAAGGGTTCGTGGTGTGGAAGTTGATGCAAACCTGCAGGCAGGTAAACATTTTACATTTTTTGGTGCACTCTCGTACACTGATGCGAAATATGTAACATTTACAAATGCACCATTACCTCTTGAAGAAACAGGCTTGACAGTAAACGGACAACAGGTTGCGTTTAAGGATATTTCCGGCGGACGATTACCTGGTGTTTCCGAATGGGCGGGCACTCTTGGAGGTGAATATATAACCCCGGCAGTGTTTTTAGGAAATACCACCAGGTTTTTCATAGGCATTGATGGTTATTACCGGTCTGATTTTTCTTCCAGTGCTACGCCTTCTGCTTACCTGAATGTAGATGGATATGCAATTGTAAATGCGAGATTGGGTTTCCGGGCAACTACTGGAATTTCAGTTTTCATCTGGTCCCGCAATTTATTTGATAAAGATTACCATGAGCAGTTGCTAATTGCCAGTGGAAATAATGGTCAGTACGCATCTGTACTGGGAGATCCGCGCACATGGGGAGTTACAGCGCGTTTTGTGTTCTGATGTTTTTCGTTTAAGAAAATCTGAATCAGCTTTTCCTGAAAAATATTAAAGGAGAGAATTTGAAACAGCATGGGCCCTGCCCGTGCTGTTTTTGCTTTGTGTCTTATTAAAGATTTTGATGAAAAGGTTTCAATTAAAAATTTATCTATTGTCGACAACGATTTAAATTCTCGTGCCAAATAGTAAGCTTCCAATTCTAACCATAGTACTCCCCTCTTCTATTGCCAGTTTATAATCGCCACTCATGCCCATGGACAGGGTATTGAATTCCGGGACAGTGTCAAAATATTTCCCTTTTACTGCGTCGAATATTAATTTCAACTTCCTGAATTCAGATCGGAGCTGCTCCTGGTTTTCAGTAAAACTTGCCATACCCATAATTCCGCATATCTGAACCCAATTCCCGTCGGAATTATGCTTCCATTCTTCAAAAAGTGTAAACAATTCTTCTTCGCTGAGACCATATTTTGTTTCTTCCTGCGCCACAAAAACCTGGAGCAGGCAATTAATTTTTCTGCCTGCTTTCTTTCCTTCCTTTTGAATTGTTTGCAGCAACTTTAAACTATCAACTCCCTGTATCAAATGAACAAAAGGAGCAATGTATTTTACTTTATTGGTTTGCAGGTGACCTATAAAGTGCCAGCGGATATCAGAAGGTAGCAAAGCCTGCTTTTCCTGCAATTCCTGCACATAGTTTTCGCCAAAGTCAAGTTGCCCTGCATTATATAATTCAAGGATATCAGCTATGGTTTTCATTTTTGACACAGCCACTAACCTGATATTGCCGGCCTCAAGTTCAGTGATGATGGATCGATAGCTGGTTTGATTTACTGACATGGCTTATACTGAAATTTTTTTCCAGGAAAGGTTTTTTACTGAACGGAAAATAAGATGAATCCCCAGCATGAGAAAGGGAATAATTGCAACAAGTATCCATGGCCTGGATAACAATAGATAATGATAAGCTACTAAAACAGCAATGATCACAAACTGCAGCATAGATTTTGCAAACCGGCCAGCCTGTTGTTTTGGTGCGGGCTGTCTGCTGAAAGGCAGATAATAGTCGGCAAAAGAAACAATTACTGCGAAACAAAAGAGGTTATTAAAAAGACCAAAACCAAAATCGAATAATACTTTATTTCCCCAGATCCAGAATGAAACCAGGCCGAGTAAAATATAAACCGGAATAAAAAATTTCAGCATGATAGCCTTCATTGCGCCGGTAATTATTTCTCCCGGTTTATCAACAGGGGTACTATGATAGATCCAGGATGCATGAAAATGTTCATTAAACGATATCAGAGAAAAAGCTGTTGAAGTGAGAAAAACCGGTGCGTAAATCAACCAGAGGTATTTAGATGTACCGGGTAGCGCCTGCCAGT
>JAATGW010000574.1 GCA_015654495.1 Chitinophagales bacterium | reverse complement strand
CCTGAAAGCTATGGAAGCGGCGATGAAGGAATTGAAAAAACTGGAGGGCCATAAACCAATGACCAGACCTGAAATAACAGCTGCTGTGGAAGGCATTAAGAAACAATTTAGCATTGCTGTTTCATTTGAAGCCCAGGGCTCCGATACCTGGTTGGTAAGCGCTGGTGGAAAAGGCAGCAAGCAACCAGTGAAGGTGAAGGCTGATATGAAACCCGGTGATGAAAAAGACCCCAAAGGAGGGGATAAGGATAAGGAGAAAAAATTAGCCACAGGAATCGACGCAATAAAAACGGAAGATAAAAAAGTAGCAGGTGATGGAAAGATGAATAAGGAAGAAGCAGATAAAGTTGCGAAAAATGTTATGGGACCGTATGGTGATGTGTTTAGTTCAATAACTGTTATTGATGGAGGCGAAAACTGGAAGTATCATTATATACAAAAAGCAAAACAAGGTGATGTTGGAGGATCAAAAGAAGAGAAAATTCAAATACCATCGGAATTGAAAGAAGGAGTACGTTTAAAAGTGAAAGCAGGTGGTGACTTTATAGTCGTAAGAAAGATTGATAAGGAAAAAAATAAAATTGATACGCAACCACTTGGCGCTGCAATACTAAAAAGGGTAGAGCTTGGTTCATTTATTGAAAAATTTAAAAATAATGAGTTCGAAATCATCACCGGATTTGTACAGGCAGATGTGCCGCATTTTGCAATGGAATTTTTTGCAGGAACAGATGCACTGGAAACACTAAAACAAAAAAATATAGATCTTGGGGAAGCAGAGCGTGAATACAGGCGACAACTTAATCTTGCTGAAATCAGATTAAAACAAATGCCTGTTGGAATTTGGGAACAAAACCGGAATGATTTCTCTAATTTAGGAAAACCTTCTGGCGAGGCTGCTGCCAGAAAGAAATATCGGGAAAGGTTTGCGCAAAAACTGGCAACGCTTTATAAAGCTGCTGCAGCTCAAAAAGGAATAATAATAACAGATGATAAAGCCTTGGCGGATGCGCAGCTAAGGATGGGTGGAGGTGCAGCACTTCACCTTGATCAGGTTTTGGGTGGAAGTCCCGATAAAATAATTGGTTTTGGAATTGATACTATTAATTCTTCTATTGGAAGCACAACCGCCAAAAATATAGGTGACGTTGATAAGTTGTATTCTCCATTTATTAAAAAATTAAATCAGTCAGAAAAATCAAGTTTGCTTATGAATATTTCTTTGGTATATAAAGGCCCCAAAAAATGACAAAAGAACCTAAAAAACTGCTTGAATATTTAGATACAATGGAATCGCTGGATTGTCAACTAATGGGATCCGCAGAGCTAAAACGTTATGCCGGTATTTTAAACAACCAATTGTTGGAGCTATGGCAAAAAGCAGGTTTCTGCGGATATGATGATGGATTGTGGTGGTTTACAACTCCGGGTAGCCTTGATGAGATCTTAAAATCTTTTCTACCAAATATGGTTGATGCAGTTGTCTTAGGCCGGACAGCATTTGGAGATTTATTTATCCATACCGCAAACAATAATATCTCTGTTTTCAACACGCGAATTGAAGAATTGATCCTGACAGAAGAAGACTTTGATTTTTTTTTAAATGTGCTATTATTAAATGAAGACTTTAAAAAGGACATTTTGGATAAGAACCTGTTTGATATGGCAAGAAACAAGCTCGGATCCATTACTCACGAAGAATGTTATGGTTTTATACCTCCATTAAAGTTAGGAGGCACATTTTTAGTCGAGAATCTGGAAAAAGTTAAGCTGATTGAACACCTTCATATACTTTCTCAACTTTAATAAATACAGAGCATTTTAAACTTATAAGATGTTAATATCTGTTGACTATAATAATGAAGGAATTTTGCGGGAGTTGAATGGGCATCCTGGCGACGCCATGGATTTTTTCTATACTGCCCTAAAAGCAGACCCTCAAAACGGGGAAGCACATAATAACCTGGGCTTTCTGCTTAGCCAGCAAGGGATGTTTACAGAAGCCATTCAGCATTTTGATGCTGCCCTGTCAATCAATCCACAAAATGATATTGCCCATCTCAACAAGGGAAATGCACATCTTGTCCGGAACGAATTGGCAGCAGCATACGATCACTATACAAGGGCGCTTGAAATTAATCCATCAAATACTTTAGCCTGGGAAATGTTCGCAAAGTTTTTTGTACTTGTCAACCAGCCCGAAGAAGCAGCACGTGCATGGCTACATGCAAAAGAACTCGATCCCGGAGAAACAAGATATTCCATTGAACTCGCCATTGCGCTGGCTGCAATGGAAGCTTATGACGAAGCATTATCGCTGTTGAAACAGGTTGCGCTGCGGGAACCGCAAAATGCAAGAGCCCGCAAACAAATGGGCATAATATTACTCGTCCAAAAAGAGTATACAAGTGCAGAGTTACTATTACTGGAAGCACTCGAAATTATTCCTGCTGATGAATTAACACTTTATCATCTATGTCTGGTATACCTCGCATCGGGACAACAATCAAAAGCACATGAGCAATTAATCAGGTTGCTCCAGGTTCATCCCGGAAATATTAAAGCAAGAACTGATCTGGGTGTGTTGCTTATATCGTTCGGGCAACCTGAGGAGGCGATGCGTCAATTAAGGAATGTCCTTTTACTTGATTCCGGCAACTCCAGAGCCGGATATTTCCTCGGTGTGACTTTGCATCAGCTTGGTGAGCATATTGAAGCAGCCGTTATTCTGCAGGCAATAGCTGAAGATGCCCGGGCGGAATACAAAGAGGAATCACAGATTTTTCTCAGAAAAAATTATAATCATTAAATCTAATTGTATGCGTGTTAAACGAAATAAAATCAGAAGGCGCCAGCTGGACGACAATAAGAAAAAATCTTTTTTCGCGAGCCAGACTACTGAAGAGAAATCACCTTTTTTTTCTGGTAGTGAAACCGTTCAACGAAAAATCATCATCGGCAAATCCGGTGACCCGCAGGAAAAAGAAGCCGAAGCTGCTGCAAAGCAAGTTGTCAATCAACCGGTACAAAAGGCAGAAAAGAAAGAAGAGGAACCTGTAAAGAAGGCCGACAAAAAAGAGGAGGAGCCAGTGAAAAAAGCTGCCGCAAAAGAGGAAGAACCGGTAAAAAAAGCAGAGAAGGAAGAAGAGCCTGTTCAGAAAGCGGAAGCTAAAGATGAAGAGCCGGTGAAAAAAGCAGAGAAGAAAGAAGAAGAACCTGTTCAGAAAGCGGATAAGAAAGAAGAGGAAAAACCTGTACAGACAAAGGCTGATCCGACAGCCTTACGCACTGCGGCAAAAGAGGAACGGGAAAAAGGTAATAACACTTCATATCCCGGTTTTGAAGAAAGATTGGCAAAGCAAAAGGGACGCGGCTTTGTTCTACCTGACGATATACGTATCGAAATGGAAAAAAAATTTAATTCAAATTTCAGGAAAGTGCGTATTCATACAGATAAAGAAGCTGAGCTCATGTGTGAGCAGATTCATGCGCTTGCTTTTGCACATGGTCATGATATTTATTGCAACGCAGGGCAGTATAATCCGAATGGCGCAGAAGGCAAAGAGCTATTGGCGCATGAGCTTGCGCATGTGGTGCAAAACGGATAGTCTCCTGCACGATTTACTATTGACATGATTCAAAATAAAATGACAATTGATTCCATAGCTAATCTGGATTATTATTTCGCGGCCCTTTCTACTCTCATAAAGGATCGTATCCTTGCTCATTTTTCTGATGAAGTAGGGCCGGATAGATATACCCTGCCGTCATTGGATATGGCTGCCGGCCCTCTGGCCGAATTTATCCATGAACATAAACTCGGGATTGAAGAACATTATACCTTACTCATTGCATTGACGCCGCATGTCCGGCCTGACTTTTTTGATAACATAATTCAGGAAGCACTTTCCAAACCAGGAGATTTTCCGCAGATCGGTGGCATTCGCGGCAAACAGTTCAGGGGTTTTATTCCTACGGGCGAAACCGCATTGTTCTTACTGGCCGGAAAAAACTGGCAGGCGCGGCAGAAATTAAGTCATCATATTTTTAGCCCTGAACACCTGTTTGCGGAAAAGAGGCTATTGCTGCTGGAAACACCACCGGAAGGAGAACCCCTGATCAGCGGAAAAATGATTCTCAATCAGACGATGATCAGTTGGTTTACTATCGGTAAAGAATACCTG
>JAATGW010000682.1 GCA_015654495.1 Chitinophagales bacterium | reverse complement strand
CGTTATTTCTCTTATCTGAATACGGCCATTCAAATCATCAGTAACTATAAAGGCGACATCCCTTTTTCAGAATGGCTCAAATCTTTTTTCAGAACGCATAGAAAAGCAGGCTCGAAAGACAGAAAGTGGGTTGCTGCTCTATGTTATGGATTTCTCCGCCTTGGCAAAGCGATTCCTGATGGGGAAATAAAAGAAAGAATAACTACCGGGTATTTTCTATGCAATAATGAGAAAAATGGTTTCGTGGAAACCCTGAGCCCGGAGTGGCTGACACATGCAGAGACATCGGTCAATTCGAAATTGATTCTCATCCGTGAAAAATTTCCTGATTTTAGTCTTGATTCAATTTTTCCATTTTTATCAGAAACCAGCGCGGGGCTGGACATTAAATCTTTTTTACTGGCCCTGCTTCGTCAACCGGATATATTTATCAGGATCAGACCGGGCCACGTGAGTTCAGTTCACCGTAAGCTGAAAAGAGCAGATATCAGCTTCGATGCAATTGATGAGTACGCAGTGCGGTTGCCCCACAACAGTCCGCTGGATAAGATCCTGGAATTACAGTCAGAACTGGTGATACAGGACCTGGGTTCTCAACGTTGTTCTGAATTTTTCCCCCCGCCGGATCTTTTTGCAGGTCCGGTAAAAATATGGGATTGTTGTGCTGCCAGCGGCGGCAAATCAATTCTTGCTTATGACTATTATAAAAATGTTCAGCTAACGGTTTCGGACAACCGGCCTTCTATTTTGAAACAATTAAAAGTTCGGTTTGAGGCAGCTGGAATCGAAAATTATCTTTCTTTTAATCTGGATCTCAGCAATATTGTTTCTGCGGAAGGAGGTACAAATGAAATTCCACTAAAGTATTTTGATCTGGTGATCGCTGATGTTCCCTGTTCCGGTTCAGGAACCTGGGCAAGAACACCCGAACGCATGTCACAAATCAGCCGGATAGCTATTTCATCACTGGCAGACCTGCAGTATCACATTGCAAGCAATACCATTCAGCATATAAAAGCCGGCGGTTATTTACTGTATATCACCTGCTCAGTGTACAGAGAAGAGAAGGAAGGCGTCGTGACCTGAATTGCGGGGACTAAGGAAGGAAAATTGGGTAAAGCGGGAGAGAGACAGGGGACAGCTTCAGGGGCGGATACACTATTAGCCGCATTGTTTATTTTAGAATCCTCACAACTCCCTGGTAATCACCTTCGTGGTAGCGGATAGAATAACCTCCACGCGGCAGTCTGTTCAGCTCTTTCAGATCAAGGAAAATTACCTGCCCCGCAACTGTTGATGATTGATTGTAAACACTCAATCGCTTTCCACCAGCATCGATCAATTCAAAATAAACTGTACCTGCCTGTTTAGATTTATAAAGCACGGTAAATTGTCCGTTGAAAGGAACCGGAAACACCTTGATTTCAGTATCACCCAGAATCGCAGATTTGTCGCGCTTTTGTTTTTCTATCAATAAGGCCTCATAAGCTTTTTTCAGATCTGGAATTCCATAACCTGTCCGATCGTCAGGATTGCTATACTGATCAGCGCTTTTCTTTACCGCGTCAATAATTTCCATATTACTGAATTCAGGAAATGCCTGCCACAAACAAACAATCAGACCGGCAAGATTTGGATTGGCGAAAGAAGTTCCGTTGCCCTGTGAAACCTGGCCGTTCGTGTTTACAAAAAAAGTGTTCCAGCCAACAGAAGCAACATCAGGTTTAACTCTTCCGTCCGATGAAGGGCCGTAGCTGGAGAAAGATGCAATCAGACCATCGGCATTAACGGCTCCGATAGCCAGCACACTGTCACCATCAGCTGGCGCTGCTATATATTTCCATGGCGAGCTACCATCGTTGCCGGCACTGTTTGTAACTATAATTCCTTTTTTTGCGGCCATATCTGCTGCACGGGTTACGATGGTATGATCGCCGTCCATGTCCTGATAACTATGATTGAAACCGGATTTATCAAAAGTTGTGTAGCCGAGGGAAGAAGTAATAAGATCAACTCCGGCACTATCGGCACGCTCAGCAGCGGCGGCCCAGTTCTGTTCTTCAACCGGAAATTCAGAGCCTGAATCTTCAGTTCTGAAAAGATAATATTTTGCAGCCGGAGCTGTACCTACTAACTGTGAAGGAATATTACCTGCCATAATGGAAAAGCAAAACATACCATGGGAATTATCTTCATTCACACTGGCTTCATTTTTTACAAAGTCCCAGGTTCCAAGAATCTGCCCTTTTTTGCGAACGCTGTCAAATGCACGATTGGTAAGGTATCCCTGGTAACCCGCATCAAGCATTGCGATGATCATATTTTCACCACGCAGCCCCAGCTCATGAAGAAAATCTCCGTTATGGATATGCACCTGTCCAAAGGAATTGCCGTATTGAATCGCATCTGCGGCTATGCGTTGACGATTGCGTGGCTGTACGCGGTGTTGTTCTTCCGATTCAATAGGATCCTCGATTGATTTATTTCCTGAAATTCGCCTGGCAATAGCTGAACTTGATTTTACAAATGGGAATGAATTGATCTTTTGCAATACTGAAGCATCACTGGTTTGAATCAGCACAAGGTTCAGCCATTTGGATGTATTCAGAATCTGAATATTTCCTGACGCAAGGATGCTGTCGGTGTATTTTTTAGAAACAGGAAGGTCTGTACTGTCGATTTCAATTTTATACTTCGTCCTTCTGGCAATTGCTTTTGCAGAAAGAAATGCGGACGGATTGCTGATCTGGAATTGATTGGCCTGTTTGTCCTTCAGCTCAATAATATACCTTGTTTCCTGAGAGAAAATTCCCTTGACCAGCAAAAGGCATACTATGAGGAATAGTTTTTTCATTTTGGGAACAGAATGAAAATCCGCTTAGTTGTGACTGATCATGGTGAGCGTTATGCCATAGCTATTGGGCTCATAGTATCCTGCAACGGAAGTTATATTCGGAGGCTGCCAGGCTTCATGCAGAAAATTTTTATAAACGAGACCAATGCCTTTTGCATATACCTCACTTGCCTGGTTGATCTCGTAATAAAATCCTTTGTTGCCCGGATCTCCCAATACTTCATCACGTTGTATCACAGTAAATGTTGAATCGAGGGTCATGACCGGAGTTGTATAAGGCATCCCGACATTCAGATAATAATATTCCCAGTTATCGAGGTACTGAAGATCAGGATTTGAATAGGTATTGATATAGCTGTTTCCTTTCCAGGTAAACTCTTCACGTATGGGTTCCTGAATTTTGATATAGCGCTGGTTATTGTCAATATATTCAACTGACCTGTTCAGCGGCGTTATGATAAACGTTGCATTATCACTCCAGCTGAGGGTATCAGCGGTGTTACTCAGCATGCGTCTGATCCGGTAGGAAAGATTTCCTTCTCCGTCAGTTATTTCAGCATCAACTATATCCTTAATGGTATATGTATGAACTTCTTTTACCGTATTCAGATTTGTGTAAACGGTTGAATCAAGCCTGTAGATTATGGATTTTCCAAGAACCAGGGGAAGGTATTCGCCCAAAGATGCATTGTCAAGGGTTTCCGTTTCCTTTGAACATCCTGAAAAAATGAAGATGAGCACACTCAATGTGACACTATGGGCGACGGTTCTTTTTAACATAGAGGTAGCACCTGGTTAACGCACACTATATAATATATTGCAATTTAATTAAATAAGAACTTTAGAACAGCTCTTCGCGATACGGTGATCTAACGAAGAGACGGCCTTTTATATTGCCTAAAACGGTGTGGTATAACGTTGTATGATTCCTCCGCCCAGCACATCATCATCTTCATAGAAAACTGCCGACTGCCCCGGAGCTACACCTTTCGCCTCTACAGTAAACTTTACCCGGATACCGCCATTTTCATTAAACAGGGTTGAAGGTGTGCCTCCGTCCCGGTACCTGATCTTAACCACAGATTCAAGCGCATCCGGAATTGAATCGTATTTTATCAGGTTCACCCGTTGTACCAATGCTTCCCCGCGATTCAGATCGCCTTCATCACCCAGCATAACTGTGTTATTCTCAGGGCTGATTGCAGTAACGAAAACAGGTTTCCCAAATGTGATCTCCAGGCCTTTACGTTGCCCGACCGTATAAAAAGGATAGCCCTTATTCTCACCAAGAATATT
>JAATGW010000727.1 GCA_015654495.1 Chitinophagales bacterium | reverse complement strand
CCACAGGTTTGAATTTATAGGTAACAGTAGCTCCGGCAGGACAATTTTTGTTGATATGCTTAACAATCAAGTCGACAATCTCTTTTCCGGAGTGGTTATTTACCAGGCGGCAGGTAATTCTTGCCATCGCGTTGCCCGGAATAATATTTGAAAAACCTTCGGCAGCAGTATATCCACTCTGCATTCCGATAATTTCAAGCGTCGGTCGATACCAGATCCTTTCCAGCGGAGTATAACTGCTGTCCCCGACATCTGCAGTCGTGCCCAGGACCTTCATATCCTCTGACTTATCATAAGGAATTTTTCTTACCATCGCTTTTTCATCCGGAGTTAAAGGCAATACCTTATCATAAAATCCTTCAACAGCAACATTTCCCTCTTTAGTAAAAAAGGATGCAATAATCTGCGACATTGCTACAGCAGCATTTGGAGTCTTGCCACCGAATGCTCCGGAATGCGCATCAATATTGGCAGTTTTCACATTAAACTCTAACTGTACTCCACCTCTCAGGCTAAGCCATATGGAAGGGATGGTCTCACTGAACTGAGCTCCGTCAGCGTTTAATGCAAAATCTGTTTGCAGTAGTTCTTTATTCCTGACAAGAAAATTTTTAAAGTTCGGACTGCCGATTTCTTCTTCGCCATCAAAAATCAACTTGACATTTACTGGAAGTTTTTTGTCTGTACTCAACATCGCCTCCACCG
Organism: Chitinophagales bacterium; assembly: GCA_015654495.1. Lineage (GTDB taxonomy): Bacteria > Bacteroidota > Bacteroidia > Chitinophagales > Chitinophagaceae > Pollutibacter. Next base: position 4,711 of record JAATGW010000727.1, on the reverse strand, counting down.
CCCACACAGCTGTCATAACCCCACTTTTGTCATCACTCGCACCGCGTCCGGATATTTTTCCATCTACCATTTTTGGTGAAAAAGGAGGATTAACCCATTCTGATTCTTTTACCGGCTGCACATCGTAGTGAGCATAAATTAAAACGGTCGGTTGCCCCGGCGCTTTATCCCAACTCCCGAATACTACCGGATTGCCGTCAGTCGGGATCAGTTCTGCGGTCGTCATCCCGATAGACTTTAATTTATTCACAATCCACAGCGCTGTTTTTTCTACATCAGGTTTATGCAATGGAATAGAAGAAATACTGGGAATGGACACCAGTTCTATAAATTCATTTATATGGGCAGGCATTTTTTCTTCAATGTATTTCTCATACAAGGGAACCGATGATTTAATTTGCAGCTTTTTTGAGGTTGTAGTTTTCCTTGGCTGAGCATCGGCAACGGTGCAGATCAGTAAATTAAAGCCTGCTGAAAAAACACAAATCAGGAGTTTTAAAATCGACATCGGAATTAATATTTGAGTTAAAAGTTGTTAAACTGTAAATTCAGGCGCGCCTATTTTATACTGTGCAAAATTTCTATTCTTTCACCAAACTAATACTAATTGGCAAATCAATTACGGGCAAAAAAAAAAATCTGCCGACAATCAATAAAAATTGATTCTCATATTTCAGCACCAGTGTTGGAAAACATTACCTCCAGCCGGTTTCCATCGGGATCCATGGTTTCAAATTCATAATAGCCATCACCGGTTACCCTTGGTCCACGCAGAATCCGGTAACCATTTAATTCGAGCTCCTTTGCTTTCTCTTCCACTGCCGCCTTTGAATTCACGCTGAACGCAAAATGAATAATACCACGATACTGGATAACAGTATCATTGAGGTTAACAGGAATCGTTGGTTTGTACATCAGCTCAAGCCTCGTTCCGGATTCAAATTCCAGAAAATAACTTTCAAAAAGGGTCAAAGGATTGACATATTTTTCATTCGACCTTGCCCCAAAGAATTTTTCATAATAAAATTTCAGTTTTTCAAGATCTCCAGTCCAGATGGCAATATGCTCTATTTTCATTCCTTTTTTTAAAATTAGCCTTAAAAATCCCTACCCGCTAACCACTTTACACTTTTCTATCTTCTACTACTATATAGCTTCCTTCTTTTGCCGGTAAGTCGGGAGCCGGAAAGCAGGCGCTGGATAAAAGATCATCGTATATTTCTTCGTCATCCCGTCATCCCGACTTCCCGGCTGAAAAAACTATACACTAAAATCAATCATGAGAGATTTATCTCATCTGCTTCCTCCAAAGCGTTCGCGCTAATAGTGACAGGGTCTACTGTCTACTGCCTACTGCCTACTGCCTGCCTTCTCCAGCCTGAACAACCAATTCCGTTGGCGCATAACCAAACTGTTTTTTAAATGCAAATGAAAAATGTGACAAATCCTCAAACCCGACTTCCAGGAAAATTTCTACAGGTTTTTTCTTTTTGGTTGTAATCTCATAGTGCGCGAGCTCCAGCCTTTTTTGGGTGAGCCATTTTTGTGGTGTGACATTAAACTGCCTTTTGAAATCCCTGTTGAATGTGGATAAACTCCGACCAGTCAGGTATCCGAAACGCTCCATCGGCATATTGAACATATAATTCTGTTCCATAAACTCAGTGATATTTATTTTACCTGGTTCTTCGAAATTAGCAAGCAAACCGTCAATCTCAGGATCAATAGTTCTCAGAATGCTGATTGCCTCGCTGATTTTCAGCGAAGCAATGTTTTCAGGGAGATCTTCTTTCAGATCAAAATAAGGAAGCAAAGAGTTGAAACAGCTTTGCAGTAAAGGGTGACTGTGAAAACTCTTTATTTTCTGATCCGGGAATGCTGCTATTTTTAAATCCAGGCCGGCATAAAATGCCCGCAACCGCTCCGGCGATAAATGCATCGCTACGGTTTTATGAGGTAACCCGTCCTTGGGATAATTAATAATCGTTGCCAGTTGATTTCTCGGAATTAAAAAAATATCGCCGGCTTTAAAAATATAATTGCGTTCTGCCTGGATGATTTTTGTTTCACCCGAGATGAACCATACCAGCATATGATGATCAAAAAGCAACTCCGTTTTAAACAACTCATCGTTATAAACGGAAAGTTTTATATCGGGAGTTATATACTTCGTTTTAAATTCCATTCGCATAGCCATTTTAAGAATAGCAGATATTATCCTTATACTAAATTAAAAACATAGCGCGGCACTAATCAACATGGAATTTAATGCCAGTCAGTTCTTCAGTAAGCGCCCATAATTGTTTTGCATTTTCTTCGTCTACAGACCAGGGTTTTACTCCCCGCAAAGTAGATGGTTCATCATACCTGTGTTCAATATTTCCTTCATCAAGTTCCGCAATATCTGCATCTTCGCAATAAACTCCGCCAATATTTTCAAGCATGGCGCTGGTAGCGCACCACAGGATTGTCGCAGCGCCCTGTGGTGGCGTTTTAAGCTTTTGTTCCACTTCCGGAAAAATATTTCCATCTGCATCATGAGTACCCATTTGTTGAAACAACTCAACAGGCGCCACGCGTCCCAGGTCGGTTCCATAAACAGATCCGGGGTGTACGGCGTAGGCATTTATATTGTACGCTTTACTCCGGTTATCCAGTTCAACTGTGAAAAGATTATTTGCCGTTTTTGACTGACCATATCCTTTCAGTGTTTCATAATCACGCCGTTCAAAATTCGGGTCATCAAAATCGAACGGAGCCATCTGATGTCCAAAGGACGACACAGTTACCACTCTTGCAGCAACTGCTTTTTTCAAGGACGGCCAAAGCCTGGCTGTTAACTGAAAATGGCCGAGATGATTGGTTGATAACTGCGACTCATAGCCGCGATTATCACGGAGAAGCGGAACCCACATGATACCGGCATTATTGATAAGCAAATCAAGCGGCTGCGCCGATAAAAGAAATTTTTCTGCAAATGCATCGATGGAAGCAGGGTCCATCAGATCCATCTTTTCACAGGTGACATTTTTTATCCCTGCAAGATTTTTTTCTGCTTTGCTGATATCCCGTGCTGGTACAATTATCCTTGCTCCTGCGGATGCCAGCGTACGCGTAGTTTCTAATCCAATTCCTGCATATCCACCTGTTACGATAGCCAATTTCCCAACCAGATCTTTTCCTTTTATAACTTCTTCTGAAGTGGAACGGGCATTGAATCCGGAACCTAGTGGTTGTTGTAGTTTGCCCTGGTAATTGTTTTGTCTCATTTTATTTTCTGTTATGAGTACAAAACTAGAATACCAATCTTTCCCGGACTTTGTTCAGCAGGTCAATCTTGCTTTGTTCAAAAAGTCATAAAGATTAAAATCAGGAAACCAGGACATTTTGGTCTGCATTGAACGGCTGGTAAGCAAGTCTACCCGCAGCTCTTCAAAATTTATCTACAATATTAATTTGATTGTTGTTCACTATCAAAAGCCCGGACCGGTTACCTGTGGTTGTATAAGCGGCAAAAGGTGACCCTTCGGTTAACCTGTACAAACAAATTAATTTTCCTCCTGCCGCGATAACTTGTGACCAGTGAAATGAAATCGTTTCTTCCAGAATGACCTGTCTTTGCAGCGTTGTATCATCCCGATGAACTGCAATATAAGTTGTGCTGTCACTTGAAATGATTGAATAAAGACTGTCTCTGTAGCTGAAACTAACCAATGACATTAAGCCATAAGAATTCTCATAAAATCTGACTCCCCCAATCGGGGGTTTTTCACGATGGTTTTTAAGGCTGTCGACAGTCACATACCAGTTGCAGTTATTTTTATCATTCTCATTCGTTAATTCATAAAGGTTCAACGGCTCAGGAATGAACAAATAACTCATATGCGGGCCCATGTGGGCCAGATTATTACATACCACATACTCATTTTGAAACCTGAGTACCTGTGTAGCACATGTCGCAAAATAGGAATAAGTCCGATTTGTTTTTTTGTTCAGAAAGTAAACTGATCCGCCGAATTCACCCATACAACAACCATACACATAGTACGAACTATCTTCATAAAGATAGTCACCATAGTACCTGCCTTTTTTCCTGAACTCAATGAGTTCAAAATTCTTGTCGAAAAAAAAAGTCTTGTTTTTTGTAACAATAAAAACGGTGTCATGAAGTGTAAAAAGATATTCGGATTTATAGCCATCAAGTTTCTTTTCTAATGAATCCTGTCGGTTATAATTGCTGTCGAGCAGCAGTAGTTTGCCATTTTCCTGCAGGCAAATCAGAAGGTCATTGGAAAAGGCAATGGCGCTAACGGGCAACTCTGACTTTAATTGAACTTTCCTGGTTGTAAACATTTCCTGCGACTGAAGTCTTTCCACATGATTTTTGCAGGAAGTCAGAATTAAAATTAAAAAGAAGATCGAAATGGTGTTTTGCATTTTACAAATATATCTAAGGTATAGCTATCCTTTCATTTGAAACACCTGCTCCCGCACTCAACAAGATGGTTCTCCCGGGATTGTTTATGCGAATACAGGCCCGATGTTATTTAAATTCGTTAGAAATCTCCTGGCTTCATTCCTTTCTCTTAATTTTTCTTCTGTAGAAATTAAAAAATCAGGCAATGAAAAATTAAAGGAATATATGCGAGAATAGCGCTTTTCGAAACCCCGGGCGTCCACTATTTGCAGGATCATGAAGATAATATCAACT
>JAATGW010000495.1 GCA_015654495.1 Chitinophagales bacterium | reverse complement strand
GTTGATAAAAGCAGGGATAACGGCACGATAGGAATTTCCTTTGGCGCCGGAACTTATGTGGAAGTGGGCGGCGACTTTGACTACCAGAATATTTCAACTACTACAAAAAAATGGACGGACAGGAACAGGTTCATACCCAAGGGTGATTTTCAGACCCGTTCATTAGCAAATCCTTTATACGAACCGGTTTATTTCAAACGCGTTGGTGAGCCCGTTAAGCTGAATAAATCTTTTCTCAACCTGGTCAAAGGCACGCAACCTGTTGCGGTAGCGCTACCGAAATACCAGTTCATAACAGAAGATTTTATAGGTTCAGAAGCTACAGATATGCTGGCCACTTCACAATCGGTATTTGGTGAAGCAACCTCTTTGCTCGCAAAAAACGTGCGCGATGTCAAGAACACAACCTTTCAGCCACTGACTGCAAAAGAAGCAACGGCACATGGCCTGGATAAACTTATTTATTCTTATAATCCTTCTAAAGTGCCAGGATGCGCGGGTGATTTCCGGACTTCGATTAACCGCGTATCAGACCATCGCAAACGACATCATTTTTCGGAAATCTCTGTTACCGGCGATGACGGCAAACGTTCTGTTTACGGCATACCGGTCTACAATACCAACCAGGAGGAAGTCACCTTCAACATCGGGCAGAATAATGCTGTAAGACATAAAGGACTAATCCGATATGCAGATGGTACAGATAATAGTACCAACAACAAAAATGGCCGTGACTGGTATTTTTCGAGAGAAAAAACGCCGCCATATTCCACGTCCCATCTGCTGACGGCAATACTTTCACCGGACTATGTTGACCGTTCAGGTGATGGTGTTACTGACGATGACCTGGGAACTGCTGTAAAATTTAATTACACCAAACTTGCGAACGAATTCAGGTGGCGCACACCGTATGCATTCGGACAGGATTCAGCAAATTATAACGAGGGCCTGTTAAGTGATGCTATGGATGATAAAGCGAGCTATGTATATGGAACGAAAGAAATCTGGTACATGCATTCGATCGAATCGAAAACAATGGTTGCGCATTTTATTACAGAAGACCGCAAAGACGGAATAGGTGTAGCCGGCAGCAACGGAGCTATAGACATGTCACGCCGGTTAAAACAACTCAAAGAGATCCGCCTGTATTCTAAATCCGACCTGAAGGAGCATGATTTTGACCTTAGTGATGTAACGCCGATCAAAGTCGTGCATTTCGAATACGATAACTCACTCTGTACCGGCCTGCCCAACAGTGAGGGCAATGTGGGAAAACTTACACTGAAACGCGTTTATTTCACCTTCGGCAAAAACCAGAAAGGAAAACTGAATTCTTATCAGTTCAACTATAACACCACTTATAACGAGTTTGGTTATCGCCAGACGGACCGATGGGGCACGTTTAAACAATCATCTGAAAACCCCGGTGCCAGCCTGAGCAACTCCGAGTATCCGTATACGTTACAGGATGACATCACGGATGCCTATGCTGCCAACTGGCAATTGAACCAGATTAAACTGCCATCGGGCGGTGTGATCAATGTGACTTATGAGTCAGACGACTACGCCTATGTTCAGAATCGCCGGGCAAGCGAAATGTTTATGCTCGCCGGGATTGACGGTAATGGAGACTCAACCAACCTGGCAGACGCTGAGTACATTTACATAACTACGCCTTATGGGCTGGATCCTTCCACGTTCAAGGAAAAGTACTTCGACGGAATGAAGGACCTGTACTTTAAATTTTACATGGATCTGGATAACAAAGGCCATTGCGAATATGTGCCTGGTTATGCAAAAATTGTAGGTGAACCGGAAATTGATGATGGTAAAATAAGAGTTAAGGTACACAATCCGGGACAGGGCTTTAATCCGATAGCCCAGGCCGGCTGGCAGTTCATCCGCACAATGCTTCCAAAATATGCTTATCCGGAATCGGATGACCTTGAAAGTACTGACTCCGACCTAAAGAGAATTGTAATGAAGATGGTTGCAGCCGTTGCAACTATCGGGCAACTTTTCACGGGATTTGATAAGCGTGCAAAGCGCATGAAATATTCCGATAAAGTTCATCTCAGCAGGTCCTGGGTAAGGTTATGTTCACCGCATATGGCGAAAAAAGGTGGCGGAAGCCGTGTGCAGAAAATTGAGATCGCAGATGACTGGCAGAATATGACTGACGATAGCCAGGTGAAAACCGCCACTTATACCCAGCTGTATGACTATACGATTAAGAATAAGTATGGAGAACCTGTTTCAAGTGGTGTAGCTTCATATGAACCCATGCTGGGTAACGACGAGAATCCTTTCCGTCAACCCATGCGCTATAAAGAGAATGCCATTCTGGGGCTGGATAACCAGTTTTATATCGAAGAACCATTCGGAGAATCATTTTTCCCTGGTCCGGGTGTCGGTTATTCAAAAGTAAGTGTCCGTTCCATTGGATCAGGCGATGAATCTACGGTTAACCGTACCGGTGAGGTAGTCAGTGAGTTTTACACAGCAAAAGATTATCCTACAAAAGTAAACCGGCTTTACCTGCCCGAAAAGCTCCCGAAAATCGGAAAATACCTTTCTTTTATCGGTGCGCTTGCTACAGATACAAGGGCTGCTTCACAAGGTATTTCTGTAGAACTGAATGACATGCACGGGAAACCGAAATCGGTCAACATATACAACAGGTCAGGTCAGAAAATATCCAGCCAGGAATTCTCCTACAAATCGGAAAATGAAACGGCTGTTGAAAAAACACTGGACAACAATGTTTCGGTAGTCAATGCAGACGGCACAGTGAGCCAGGAGCTGATCGGGATGGATGTGGAAATATTCAATGATATGCGCGAGCAAAGCACAATAAATATCGGCGGAAACGTAAAACTGAGCGGCGGATCTGGTGCTATACTCTGGTTTCCACTTCCGTTCTTCTTTCCGGGACTTGGTATAAACTACGACAAGAGAATGTTCCGTTCAAGCTCAACCGTTAAGATCGTGCAGCGCTTCGGTTTACAGACCCGTGTGCGGAAAATGGAAAACGGCTCCCATATCAAAACTGAAAATATGTTATGGGATGCGGAAACAGGTAATGTGTTGCTGAGTAAATCCCAGAATGAATTCGACGACCCTATATATTCTTTTGCTTATCCTGCGCACTGGAAATACGATGGCATGGCACAGGCTTACAAAAACCTGGGCACCATATTGGATATTTTTACTACCAACAGCAGTGGAGAAGTCAGCAATTCAACTTATGATGCACTGCTGAGTCCTGGTGATGAACTTATCGATGTCAACAGCAATAACAAGTACTGGATCATCCGGTCACCCATCAGTTCTGTGATCAAAAACAGATTGATCAATGCTGACGGGCAGTTGCAGCAGGTGACGGCCATAACAGCAAAAATTGTCAGATCCGGCAGAAGAAATATGGCCAATACCGCCATCGGTACGATCGTGTCTTTAAAAAATCCGCTACTCGGCGATAGCATATCTGTAACTCCGCTGACGAAAATCCTGGATGCAAAAGCTACGGTGTTCAGTGAGGAATGGAGCGTACCCGGGCTTTGTACCACATGTCCGTCTGGCTATTATCTGTCTCCCGACGGACTCAAATGTTTTAAAGATACCGAGCCGGAGGTGGATGATGATATTTTCGGCTGTTACAATATTTGCGCGGGCGATACCAGTTTCAATTACAATACTTCGAATGGTTTATTATACAATCCCGGATATAGTAGTTCAGGATCAGGTTCATCGACTCCATTGACTGATATTTTCTGGCAGTATAATACAAACTGCATGATGACACGTCCTGCCGGCGGTTACGATAAACAAAAATCAGGTTCAAATAAAGCATCACCGGCATTTGCACCCGGCAGTTGCAATGTAGCGCCAGAACGTGATCCCGACTTTCCATTCTGTCTCGGACCTTTGAACAGAACCGGGATCTGGCTATGTAAAGACAGCAGCGGTCAGCGCATTCCTTTAAACAAATGGATCGGCATAGACACCTGTATCAACTTCCCTGATTCAAAAACATATTATGTGGGTCTTGGGGCTGATGACCAGGTGAGGTTTTCAGTTGATGGTAATCTGGTTGTTCATCTTTCCGGCACAAGTTCAACCAATTATTCGTCCTGGCATATTTACCCGTTCACAGTCCCGGCAGGGTCTCACACAATCAGGCTGGAAGGTTATAACAGCTCCGTTAAAGCAAGTTTCGGAGCAGAAATTTATAACAATACATCAGCACAGGTTATTGCTGCGGCTGGTTATGGCGGCCTGGATGTTATTTTCACCACTCAAACGTTGGTAGATCCGGTTGGTCTGCAATTTACCGTTGGCAAATACACCTGCAGTGAAGGAACCTTGAACACCTGCCAGTATCCTTATCTATGCCGTCAGGTGGCAGATGTCAATAAAATTGTAAATCCCTACTATAAAGGATTACTGGGCAACTGGCGCGCGAAGTCGCAATATGTTTACCAGGTGAACCGTGAAAATATAACGGGATCTGAAGCAGTATTACACAGCACAGATATCAGGAAGTCGGGAGCCTACAGCGATTTCAATCCGTTCTGGCGTTTCGATATGACTACGTCCAATACCTGGTTACAGAACCCTTCGGCAGACCAGCGATGGATCGCAGCCAACGAGGTGACCTTGTTCAATTCCAAAGGGCTTGAAGTGGAAAACAAGGATGCGCTTAACCGTTACAGCTCCGCGCTCTTCGGTTATCTTGAATCCATGCCCGTGGCTGTAGCTTCGAATGCCCGTTACCGTGAGATCGCCTACGATGGATTTGAAGACTATTCTTTTGAACTGGGCTGTAATGCGGATAGCTGCAACAGATCTCATTTCGATTTTAAAGGAGTGATCAACGGATCCACCATTGCAAGGACTGCGGATGAGTCGCATTCCGGTAAGTATAGTCTGAAACTGGATGGAAATACCAGTATTCAGCGATCGGTCTGGACCAGCGATCCTGCTTCGTTTCTTGACTTTGATGCCGGCCGGTATTCTGTGGTATCGAATGAGATGGCCAAAGGATTTTCTCCGATTCCCGGAAAAAAATACCTGATCAGCTTCTGGTTAAAGGATACAACTGCAACAACACCGAGTACAGGTTTCCAGGTGAAAGTGAATGGCTCTGCCAATCTCGTCACCAGTACAAGTTTGCCCATCGTGGAAGGGTGGAAGCGGATTGAAGTTGACTATACGCTGCCTATGCCGGCCACGGGATTCACGCTGGAACTGACATCCGCAGGTGAAAGCTATATCGATGATATCAGGATCATGCCTTATGACGGACAAATGAAATCATTTGCTTATGACCCATCGAGCCAGCGGTTGATGGCGGAAATGGATGAGAACAATTTTGCGACATTCTATGAGTATGATGATGAGGGCACATTGATCCGGGTGAAAAAAGAAACCGAACGCGGGATTATGACCATCAAGGAAACCAGGTCTTCATACAGAAAAAAATATATTCCTTCTAACTAACCAACTATGAAAAAACTCATTCTGTTCACCGGGATAATACTGTTCATCACAACGCTGATGTTCACCAGTGGTTTTTCACAATGGCCGAAATTTCTCAGGGGTAGTGATGGTCCTGCCCCGGCGAATGACACCATCCCATCGGCAAAATCTTCGGATCATACGGAAGGTGTTTTGCTGCAGGATGATCCCTGGCAGGAAATGGAGAAACTCTATGCAGCCAACAATTATAACGAGGGTAAATCCATTAAGGGTACAATCAGAATGGTTGATGTTAATGGCCCCGAAGAAAAGACCATTGAAGAACAGGAATTCGAGTTTGAAGGATTTTCATCGAAATACCGTTACCGGATCGCCAACCTGGAAGTTGTAAACACGGATAAAATAAATATCATAGCGGACCACGCGGGTAAGTTACTGAGTATTTCACCGGCGTCTAAAAAATCAGGTACACCGCAGCCTTTTGATATCGCAGTTTTCAGGAAAATAATGGTAGAACAGGAAGCCGAAGCCAGTGTTTTAGCGCTGGGAGATCAGCGCATACTGGCGGTTTACCGGATTTCAGATCCTATGATCCAGGGTTACCGGATCTACTACTCGGCAAAGGATAACCGAATTTCAAAAATACTGATCGGTGGTTCCAGGCTCAGTCCACTCACTGAAGAACCCGTTATGCCAGGTGCGGATAAGAATGCTGAACAGGGACTTGTGCAATACACCTATCATGCTGTGATGACCTATGATAAAGTGGCACCTCTCGCTGCAACTCTAAAACAGTTTAAACCTGAGGCCAGATTTGTAAGTGTAAATAAGAAGAAGCTGACGCTGACAGATGCATTTAAAAATTATCAACTGATTTCTTCCCTAGAACACTAGACCTATGCTAACCTTGAAATTGAAAAAGCACCCCTTTGACAGGTGGCGCCGCCGGCTGCTGACCGTCAGTATCTTTTTACTGACAGGCATCAGCGCTATAGCAACTGAAGAGCGTTTTCTGAATGAAATCACCGGAGCTGACGTGCATGTCAGTAAATTCATGACGGTGAGTGATGAAAAGCTCGGCACACCAGCCTGGTCATTGATCCAGGAGAACAGATCGGTTAATGTTATCGTTACTTTCGAAATTAACTTCGGTACCGATAAATATTTTTATAATCAGCCATTTACCTGCTCCCTTAATTTCAGGATCCTGATCTATGATAACGATAATCCCTCGGTTGTTTTGGACAGCGTGACTCACAATTCAGTGAACATGGTGGTTCGTTTTGATACCGTTACCGGCAAATCGTACAAGGCCATTGGCATGTACAAATTCAAGGGTGCATATAAGTATAGTATACGAAT
>JAATGW010000197.1 GCA_015654495.1 Chitinophagales bacterium | reverse complement strand
ACAAGATCGAGAATATAATTCTCAATTTTTTCATCCATATAAATATCCCTTACCAGTTGCCTTGCCTGGATAATTTCAGGCATGGTTACTACCTGCTGCAGATCGGGCAATTTCTGACCGAGTACATTCTGGCGGATGATCAACTGTTCTTCCTCGCGCGCCGGATAATGAATAATAACTTTCAGCATAAACCTATCCACCTGTGCTTCGGGCAGCTGATAGGTTCCTTCCTGATCGATCGGGTTCTGAGTTGCCAGTACAAGAAAGGGCTCTTCGAGTTTATATGTTGATTCACCAATTGTCACCTGTCTTTCCTGCATTGCCTCCAGCAGTGCACTCTGTACTTTGGCAGGCGCACGATTGATTTCATCGGCAAGAATAAAGTTGGCGAAGATGGGACCCTTTCTCACTACAAAATCATGCGTCTGCTGATTGTAGATCATGGTTCCTATAACATCTGCCGGTAAAAGATCAGGCGTGAACTGAATTCTGCTGAATTTTGCTTTAATGGTTTGAGCAAGTGATTTTATAGAAAGGGTTTTGGCCAGTCCGGGAACACCTTCCAGTAAAACATGACCGCTGCTGAGCAGGCCGATCAGCAACCGGTTAACCATATATTGCTGACCTATTATAACATGTGCAAGTTCTTTCTCGATCCTGTCTGTAAAAACAGCCGCCTGCTGGATTCTTTCATTTAACTGGCGGATATCTTCTGCGGTTTGAGCCATATTTGGATTTTAATGCGATAAAATTACGGATTCACTTCTGCAATCATTCTGCCAAACTCCTGTAAAAACGGTAAAAATCAGTCTTTTGTATCTTAAAGGCAGCAATTTGTTTTGTGCAGTATTTGTTGCCGTCAGGCATGAGGCAACAGGCAAGAGGCAAAAGGCAAAAGGAGTGTGTAGTGTTTAGTGTAAAGGGCCAGGCGTTAATTTCAACATCCAAAAAAATATTCAGTAAGCCCAACTTTATATAATATGTCCCGTATCTCCCAAATCAGCAAGGAATTGAAGCCGGCGCCAACCATCTTCCCTACCCGCTATTAACTATCCAATGGCTGTTCCTCTTGCCTTTTGCCTCTTGCCTCTTGCCTGTTTCAACTCAGGTATTTCCCAACTATCGGCATACGCCTGCCTACGCCAAAAGCCTTGGCGCTTACCCGGATTATGGGGCAGAACTGATTTCGTTTGTACTCATTCGTATTGACGAGTTTCAAAACCCGGTTCACAAGCTCAGGTTCTATGCCCATTGCGATGATTTCTTTTGGTCCCTGTCTTCTTTCAATGTACTGATAAAGCACTTTGTCCATTATACTGTAGTCAGGCAGGCTATCACTATCTTTCTGATTCGGACGAAGTTCTGCTGAAGGAGCTTTTGTTATGATATGGAAGGGGATGATTTCAGCATTCCTGTTTATATATTCAGCCAGCGCATACACCTGCATTTTATAGAGATCGCCGAGCACACTTAGCCCCCCGGCCATATCGCCATACAGCGTTCCATAGCCTGTAGCCAGTTCACTTTTATTAGAAGTATTTAAAAGAATATATCCGAATTTATTGGCGATTGCCATCAGCAAATTTCCTCTTGTACGACTCTGGATATTTTCTTCGGCTATGCTGAACGGTAAGTCATTAAATACAGGCTGGAGTGTATCCAGAAAAGACTCATAAATATTTCTGATCGCGATGATATCGTAGGGATTATTCAGGTTTTTACTTAGTAATTCAGCATCCGATACTGAGTGAGAAGTAGAATATGGGGATGGCATCAATATAGCCCGAACCTTATCGGTGCCCAAAGCTGTGCAGGCCAAAGCAAGAGTAACTGCGCTGTCGATTCCCCCGCTGCTTCCCAGAATCGCTCTTGTAAAACCCATTTTTCTGAAATAGTCCCGGATACCCATCACCAATGCATCATGAATCTGGCGGATATTATTTGGCGCTGTGAGATAAGAAATGATTTTGGAAGGATCCGCGATTTTACTAACGCGCATTTCTTTGTCAAGCACATGATCCTCGCGCACTTCAGTATTGATCCCTGTTGACATAACAGATAACTCAGTATCAGAATTTTCTCCGGATGAACCTTCAATATTATCAAGGTCGTCAGTATCAACCAAAGCTTCATCCTCTTCAAAATATTTCATCTCTTTTACAAGATTTCCGTGACGATCATAAATCAGACTGCCCCCGTCGAAAACAATTTCTGTTTGCGAGCCAACAGCATTACAATAGAGCATCGGTAATCCATACTTCAAAACATTGAGACGAACAATCTCTTTCCGGTCTTCATCATGGTCATAGTCAAACGGAGATGCAGATATGTTGATCATCAGATCAGGGTGCTGAGGCATCAGCTGATCCATGGGGCATATGCGATAAAGCGGGTTATTGCCCAGGTTCCAGATATCTTCACAAATCGTAAGCGCGATTGTTTTGCCTTTGAACTTTATTACCTCCCATTGCCAGGCAGGTTCAAAATACCTGTATTCGTCAAATACATCGTAGTTCGGCAAAAGTGTTTTATGAACAACTGACTGTACTTTACCATCATAAAGAAACCAGGCACCATTAAAAAGATCCTTGCCTTCAGGAACCGGATTTCTGACCGGTGACCCGACTATTACAGCAATATCAGTAGCATGCCTGCAGATCTCTGCAACAGACGCTTCACATTGTTTGATAAAATCTTCGAATTCAAGAAAATCCCGGGGAGGATAACCACAAATACACAACTCTGTAAACACGACCAATTCAGCCTCTGCTTTCCTTGCATTGCCGATTGCTTCAATAATCCTGGCCGTGTTAGCCGCAAAATTCCCAATATGATAATTCTGCTGCGCAAGAAATATTTTCATACCCCAAATTTCAGTAATTCGGCCGAATTAAACACAGTAACCATATCGGATAAAAATCAATTCCGGCCTGGTTTTTCAGGCGGAGATATCAAATAGTGTGTATGCATTGGTTTTAGCCTAATTTTATCATTTCTGAAATACGCAATAAAAACAAAATCCGTTAAGGAGCCTGTTGAATCTGAAACCAAAATTTTATGAAGTACTTTTTAGTGCTGATTTCTTTGATTTTATTAGTTAATGCCTGTGATCAGAAACAGAAAGGACCTGATGTTTCAGGCATTCCTGTGAAACTGACAACCATTCGTTTTGAAAAGGAATTCTTTCAGCTCGATACTGCAAATCTCGCTGCCGGCATTGCTGAGCTGGGAAAAAAATATCCGGTATTTACGGCTGATTTTCTGAGTCAGATCTTAGGTATACCTCCAACTGATATGCAGAACATAGGATACCCGGCGATCAGGCAATTTCTTCACGACTATAAACCAATCAAAGAAGAAGCAGACAAAGCAATACCAGATTTCAGCAGATATGAAGCCCAGGTAAAATCGGGTCTGCAGTATCTGAAGCATTATTTTCCTCAATACAATGCGCCCGAACAGCTGGTAACATTTATAGGTCCAATGGATGCTTATGCGGAAGGAGAAACCGGTGGCTACGGTGATATCATCACAACGGATGCATTAGGGATCGGGCTGCAATTGCACCTTGGCGCAGCGTCTTCGTTTTACACAAGTGATATTGGGCAGCGACTTTATCCGACCTATGTGTCGCGGAGATTTTCGCCCGCATATATCCCTGTGAATTGTATGAAGAATATAATTGATGATCTCTACCCGGGAAATCCTACAGATAAAACATTACTGGATATGATGGTTGATAAAGGAAAGCGGTTATACCTGCTGGATAGTTTCCTTCCTGATTTGCCGGACAGCCTTAAAACAGGCTACTCAAAAATTCAGCTTGAAGGTGCTTATGAAAATGAAGGGCTTATCTGGAATCATTTTATTCAGAATAATCTGTTGTATGAATCAGATATGCAGAAAATAAAATCATATCTCGGAGATGGACCTAAAACAAACGAACTTGGAGACGGGTCTCCCGGATATATCAGTCTGTTCACCGGAAGGCAGATAGTAAGGGCTTATATGGAGGAGTGTCCAAACACCAGTTTACAGCAGCTACTTTCCCTGGATGCAAAAACTATTCTTACTGAATCAAAATACAAACCACGATAATAATGTCGCCAATCAGGCAAGTTGCATCTGCATTGGCTTCTGGCCCATTTCCTTCATGAACCTGAAATGGGAAGCGATCGCTGATCTGGTAGTAGGGAAATAGATATAATGAAGATCAAATTTCTCACAGGTCTCGCGAACTATTCTGCTGATCGCGGGATAGTGGATATGACTTATTCTGGGAAACAGATGATGTTCAATCTGGTAATTCAGTCCACCAACCATCCAGGTTACGATCTTATTTTTTGAAGCAAAGTTGGCGGTGGTTTTAACCTGATGAATGGCCCATTCATTTTCAATTTTCTGTGGTTCAATTCCTGCAGTTTCAAATTCAGCATGCTCTACCACATGTGCCAGCTGAAATACCAGCGCCAGCGTAAGGCCAAGCGCAAACTGAACTACTATAAAACCAACAAACCATTTAAGCCATCCCACCATCAGTACTGGAATAACGATATATACAGCGATAAAAAACAATTTGCCCGCCCAGAAAATGAAGTGTTCCTTCCGGCTCATCTTGCTGATCGGTGTTGTATAAACCTTTCTTGAAAAATATTTTACATAGTCCATGAAAAACATGAACACCGATGTAAATCCATAGAGCAGAAACATGTAATAGGACTGGTACTTATGCATCGGGCGCCAGGGTTGGGTACTGCATTCGCGCATAAAAGGCATATTGTTGATATCGTCATCAATACCGTCAATATTGGTATAAGTATGGTGAACTATATTATGTTTCAGTTTCCAGAGAAAGGCGTTTCCACCCAGAAAATTATTGGTTAGGCCGAAAATTTCGTTTACCCATGGCCGTGTAGAAAAACTTCCATGGCAGGCATCATGCATAACATTAAAACCTATGGATGCCATTGCAATACCCAAAATAGCACATAAACTTACCGCTAAAGCCCAGTTCATCGGCACAAAAACCAGCAGACAATAAAGACCAACAGCCAGGGGCAGTAAAATCGCTGATTTCAGGTATAATTTCCAGTTTCCTGTTCTTTTGATCTTATTCTCCTCGAAATACTGATCCACGGAGGCTTTCAGAGAATTGAAGAAGGTTTTACTCTTGTTGTTGAAAGTGACTTTATGCATATGCGCTTTGCTTGCCTTTGACTTAATAACGAATTATAACCCAGTCCATTTCAATTAGACTGAAATTCAGGCTGCAAATATAGGTTTTAAGGGCAAAACGGAGGTGTTAATTAATTCATTTTGAAGGGCACAACCATATAAAAAACCGGAATATTTACGTCGAAGAGTTCCTTATTCAATTGATTCTCCATCTGGTACGTACCAAACATTTTACCCATTTCAGACCGGAGGTTGCATCCGCTGATGTACTGGTATTTTTCTCCCGGATTTATAAGAGGCTGTATTCCGACTACCCCTTCCCCTTCAACTTCCCGTTGACTGGCATTGCTGTCGTGAATAAACCAGTGCCTTCTGAGAAGTTTAACAGCAAATGCATTATTATTTTCTATGGTGACGCGATAGGCCACCCTGTATTCACTGTTAATGGGGTTGGAATAGTCATGCTGGTAGAAACTCTCCACTGAGATTTTAACGCCTTCTGTCACTTTCGACACCATAGGGGAATGGGTTTTCGCTAAGCTACAAAAAAAATTCATGGCTCTGGCGTGCGATTTCTTCGGAAAACCTGCTTAATCCGATTAATTTTGTCGCCGCCAACGTTTGTTTACCCTTTCAGAAGAGGTCAGCTATTTTATCCAAACAATTTAATCAGATTGATATGAAAATTGCAGTTGCAAAAGGTGATGGCATTGGTCCGGAAATAATGGAAGCCGTTCTCCGCATATTTAAAGCCAACAAAGTTCCGTTGGAATACGAGTTGGTGGATATGGGCAAATGGGTTTTCGACAAGGGTTTTTCCAATGGCATGACCCCGGAGGCTCAGCAAACAATAGAACAATTGGGTATTCTTTTCAAAGGTCCTATGGAAACTCCCAAGGGCAAGGGTGTGAAAAGTGTGAATGTAACCGCCCGTAAAACCTGGAATACCTATGCAAATAAAAGGGTATTCCAAACCTTACATGGTGTTGATACGGTTTTCAGCAAGGCCGGTATTCCGATTGATATCACCGTTGTGAGGGAGAATATTGAAGATACCTATGGTGGTATAGAACACATGCTTACTCATGATGTGGCACTCAGCCGCAGGTTTATTACCCGTCCGGGAAGCATGCAGGTAATCAAATATGCTTTTGAGATGGCACGCAAAGTGGAGGCACGCAGGATTACATGCGGGCATAAGGCCAATATCATGAAGATCACTGACGGTCTGTTCCTCGAATGTTTTTATGAAGTAGCAAAAGAATATCCTGAATTAAAATCGGATGATGTTATTGTAGATGATCTCTGTATGAAACTGGTGACCCGACCTGATACTTTTGATGTGGTTGTACTTACCAATCTTCAGGGTGATATCGTTTCCGATTTATGCGCAGGGTTGGTCGGTGGTCTGGGTTTTGCGCCCAGTGCAAATATTGGCGACCATATCTGCATTTTCGAAGCAGTTCATGGAACAGCTCCTGATATTATGGGAAAAAATATTGCAAATCCAACCGCACTCCTGCTGAGTGGACTTGCAATGCTACGCCATCTTGGTTTGATGGAGAATGCCGCAACAATCGAAAATGCATTATTATTTACGCTTGAGAGTGGTGTACATACCGGCGACTTCGGCGATAAATCTACAAAGTCGCTCAATACAACTGATTTTGCTGATGCTATCATCGGTAATTTCGGACAGCTTCCCAAACATGGGGCAAAACCCTCATGGCCAAATAAACCAGCTACTCCGACAGATTTCAAGTTGCTGGTGAATCCGATGCTGATCTCCAAAGAAATGGAAGAAGAGCAGATAGTTGGTGCTGACTTTTTCATTGAAAGTGCCGAACAGCCCGAGATCATTGCCAAAAAATGCCAGCGGCATGGGGGTGTGAAATTCAAACTTATTAATATCTCTAACAGGGGCACACAGGTCTGGCCTACGGGATCAGTATATACAAATCTTGTGAACCAGTATAATGCCCGCTTTGAATCACTGGATGGTGAGCCCTTAAATCAGCAGGACATCATCGGTTTGTATGTAAGCCTCAGCGGAAACTTTAAAGTATGCTCCCTCGAACTTCTCAATATGTGGGGAGGGAAGAGAGCCTATAGTTTGGCGCAGGGACAGTGATATGCAGTCGGGAGTCGGGAGTCGGGAGTTAATTTCAGGGCTACCGACTCCAGACTCTAGACTCTAGACTATATTTTGGTCCTTCAAATTGTGGATCCGGGCTTGTACCGTATGCGTAACCGTTATCGCCAGGCCTTTTTTCTAATTCAATTTCTTCGAGTATTATAACTGCACTTATTTTTCAATAAAGTCTTCTTGAAAACACAGAATATATCTTAGGTTACTTACGCTTTGGTTTAAATTCGCAAAATGAAAATAATTTGATATTTCGGATTGATTTTTTGTAGCAGGTATAAGGCGCTTACCCATTTTATTTACAATTCTCATTGAATAGACAAAAAATGTCGGATAACAACAATACCACAGCGAGAATTAAAGTCGCATAATTTTATTTTAATTCAAGCCATTAAGCAGTACAAAATGCGGTGTCATCTGGCCCATTATAATACCGGCTAATTTCGTCAGGCCAAGGCCTAGTCCAGCTACAATACCTCCCATTAATATCGCCATCGGCAGATTACCTTCCTGGATCTTTTGATCGGCAACGAGCCGGAACCCAAAAAACAACTTTAACGTCAGCCAATACAGGCCGACCAGTAAAAATTCAAATATCAGGATAACCAAAAAATACCGGCTGTACTGCAAAATTATTTTCCCGATCCAGGGCCCCGGCTGACTTGAAAAACTGAGGTAGGTATCGTAGCAAGCCTGGACCGATACATTGCCCAAGCCCACCATTGTAAGCAGTAATGTCCCTCCTATTACAATTTGGCTGTATTCCAATCCTGCAATTGGATTGCTTAATAGCCTCATCATACGTAGCAACCATAGGGAGATGTAGATGATCAGTAAATTCTGTAACAATATCCACAGTACAGGAACCCAAATAGTGCTCAAGACAAAAACATCCATCGTGATAAAATTTATTCGTTTACCAAATTAACTTTCCAATAATGAAGATTACGAACCCGTTCCGGCAGCATCCCTACCGTGTATCCGGTCGCGGTAGTTTCCCAGGCATATAATTTTTTACCGCCAATTTCAAAGGTTGCCGAAATCGTCTCGGGAACGTCACTTAACCCAACAGCAATCGCTGCATGGCGGTAATGCTCACTGGTAATAATAGCCAAATCGTAATTAAATCTGCGCATCAAGTTATAAAGCAGCAATGCACGGGTGTCGCAATCGCCTTTAAGATCACTCAGAAATTCAACCGGTGAACGAACACCAAAGCCAACATCGCCAATGCAGCAGTCCGTATCACAAGTACGCAGATATTGCCGGCTGAATTCATCTGGGTACAAGTCGGCATCACAGGAATGCGGCACTACCAGGTAATAGGGGATAGACTGGATACAACTAACCAGGGCATTGGCAAACTGCGCTTCCGTCAGCCTCCGGCTTAACCTGAGTGAATCTAATTGGTGGTAAACCAGATCCAGTGCATCCTTATCAAACCGGTCAAACTGCAGGTACACTTCAGAGATAGAGAGAGGTTGGCGCTGGTCTAGTTGTTGATGAAAATGCGAAGAAGCCCGAACATCGCTGACCCGAATGGGTAGTTCAACTTCGTAAAGGTTGGAATCATAATCCGACCATTTAATATGGTGTGTGATTAGGGTATCAAAACTCAAAGCACCAGCGTCCGTGCCATCATCCGTTCGTCTTATCTCTGTGCTGGTGATGAAGGTGTCGTAGGACGGTTTTCGCTGGACAAAATTAGTAGGTTTTGATTTTTCCAGCACGGAGCTGATCGCAGCGATTATCAGGCCGAAGGTTACAAGTAGGAAAAATCCCGGAATAAATCGAACCAAAAATGAAAGAACAGCTCCCCCAATTATTAGCGCGATCATTAATATTAAAAATCCGAGGAGCGGAATCCGAAGCGCGGGCACGGCGACGAAAACCAGGATAGCCATGCAGGCAAGAAACCAACTTGAGCAACCACTGAAATTGACAAGTTTCTCCGGGTAAGTTCGGGCAGCTTTTTGCCAATGGAAATACTGGTGCTGCGACCGCCAGTTTCGACCAGAGCTTTCCTCAACCGACGAATCAGGCTCATAACGCGGAACCCGTGTGGAAATGGGTGCTTCATTATTCCATTCGGACCAGAAAGTGCTGCAGTCTGCATGATAATATTCGGTCCGTTTCCATCGCCATTCTTCTTCTACTTTAAATTCGACCCGACCGGTCCGGCCATAACATTCGGTGACCCATTCTGATGTCTCTTTTGAAACGCTATGAACCACTTCAGCAAATACATCAGCTACCAGAGTTCCCAGGCTCTGGTTATCGTATTTATTTATATCTTTTAACTCCACATTTGCTACCCGCATGTCTGTCAAATGAAGCTGGTAAACAACAATCCCTTCCTGTGTTTGCAATTCACAGCGCACCGGTTGGGCGACAGGCGTTCGAAATATCTCCGACACTCTCGTGGAGTCTTCCCAGGCAGGTGAAACTCTTCTGATATCCAGGTCTTTTTCACGGACAAAGATTTCCGTCTCTCCGGGATTTAACCGGTAATTAGCCGATCGCAAATAATTTCCATCTGAGTCCAACGCTTCCGCCCAAAATTTCACCTGAATTCTCCCTCTCATGTACACTTTCTCAATCTCTGTTACAGTATATTTTCGTTCAAAAGTCCTGACAGGACTAAAGGCCGAAGGATCGTCAGACTTTAGATTATCAGTTCGAATAGAATCGGCTTTTGCAAAAAAGGCGTCATAAATAGCCCGCTGAGCCGGATCTCCCAGGGTTTCGTATGCCTCATTGATTTCCTGCATGAGGGTGGAGCTGGCTTCTGGCATCCGGTCCGGGTGATACAGTTTAGCAAGGCGACGGTAAGCAGCTTTGATGTCCTCTTTGGAACAGTTCCGGTTAAGCCCCAGCACGATATAGTAGTCTTTTTTAAAATCCATATCATGCGAGATAGCGGGCTATAAATTCGTCATTCGATAAAGCTGGAGACTTTTGAATGCGTTTAGTATTAAAAGGTGGGTCTTCAAAACAGCTATGCGGCTCCACAGATAAACCCCACTTCTCCCTGAACAGCATTTTAAAACGTTCTCTAAATGCCTGGTACTCCTCCAGCACTTTAACTTTTTCTGCCTCTTCCTTTAACTGATAATACAGATCACGCTGAGGGATGGAATAGATCAGGTAGCCGGGCAACAGGAATATTGCTATTGTCAGCAGGCAGATCAGCCAAGACAGCGGCTCGCGGGAAACCTGCCTGATCTGGTACAGTAAAAAATCCGATCGACCGATTCGGCGAGCCGCCAGTTTTATATTGATCTCCCGTTCTTCATCCGCCCGTAACAAACCCCTTTGCAAACTCAGCAGTTCCTGTTGCGAAATTCTGCTTGGATAAAGTGCAATTTGCTGCTTCAGTAAGCCTATGGCAGCTATCGTGCCCGAGCGCTCCCCGGAACGCAGGCGATCAATTCGTTGTTCATATTGATTCAATAAACTTCTTTTGTACAACTCCACCCTCCTGTCCAACATCCGGGAAAAGATGAGCACCTCAACTGGTTTGGAAATAAGGAAAGCCATAAAAAGGACAAAACCCATCCTCACCACGTTAGATAGGTTGAAGATGGGTCCCTGCCGTGTGAGTTTTGAAAAGGTAGCAATCAGGAATAAATAAATACAGCCAAATAGCGCCGAAATAAAGAAGGCAAGAAATAGTTCAACCTGCCAGATATGGAATAGCAGCTCGGTTCCATAAAATACAGAAAAGGTGGTGATCCCCAGTATCGCCAGCAGGCAAACTGATGCCTGAAAATACTTTCGGGCTACTACTTTTCCCGATCGGAGCAACAGCCGGTAATCTCCTCCCAGCAACTTCACAAGGAATAGAGGAAAACGTCTCTGCAGGAGATGTCGATCGCTCATGCGCTATCCTTTTTCTCTTCCTGTACAAATTTTTCCGGATTGTTTCGCACTTCATCAATTTTTTGCTCCTTCCAGGATCTTATAGCTTCTTCACTCAGCGCACTTTGGGTTTCCAGTAGTTGAATTCGTTCCTTTAGTAGCCTCACCACCTGGTGGTTGATAACGAGATCACGTTCATACCCTTCTTTATCCTGATAGTAGTTGGCGCGTATCTCTATCGCATTTTCCGCTTTAATGAGCTCTTTCACATTCTCCTCCATATAGTCATAAGGACTCTTGATCAGCATGAGCTTAAAGAAAATCGGGGTAAGCTCAATGACCATAAATAGCAGTGTGATAAAAAGGGAAATGACCCACCCGGAAATCTCGTGGGCGATCTTGATTCGCTCTAATAGTCCATCCAGGCCGGAAGCAACCTTCTCGCTGTTCTGCAGGTCAGCTTCACGTCGCTTCGCGATTTCATCTTTATCTTTTTTCAATCGCAGATATTCAGGATTGGCCTGCAAGGAACTGATCTCCTCTGCGACATGTTCCATTTGTGCTTTTACAGCAAGCGCACGCGGACCTACTGTAATGATACGAGCCTCTTCAATATATTGCTTCTCCAGTTCTGCATGCCTTGTCACTTTTGCAGTAAGATCGTGTTGGAACGTCTCAATCTCTTTGTCCTTGGCCTCCAGTTCAGATGAGTACAGTGAATCCGTCTTCGCCTTATATGCCTGCTGCTGCTCCATCTGCCGCTCATGCAGCTTTACATCAATTTCGGTCTTAAACATGCGTATTTCTACCGGCTTGGAAATGGTAAGCGCGATCACAGCTCCCATAATCAGCCGTGGAAGAGCACCTATCAATTCCTTTCGCGTAATATTCTCCGTACCATCACCTTTTCCCGTGCTTGTTACGATAAACCGGTCGATATTGAAAATGATTAATCCCCAGATAAGCCCGAACAGCACAGCCTTAAACATTGTCGGGCCGTGAATCTGATCATAGGTACCGACGATATTTTTTGCTGTCTGAAAGGAGTTCAGTGCATTACCACGGGGTTCGAAAATGGTATAAAAAGCATAGCCACCTGCGAGTGCCGCCATCAAGCCGGTAGCCAGGATAATACCACCCAGGCACAGGTACTTGATTTTGTCACTATAAGTACTGCGCTCCAGGATATATCTGTCAGCACCGGCAGCTTTCCAGAACAGCCGCATGATGCGACTGGAACCCGGAGATGCGTAAAAGTCTCTCTTCATGATTGGTGGCTTTGGTATTATTGGTAATAGCGAAAAGGATCAACATGAAGCGCCATTATTCGTGTGGTGCAGATAGGAATATGGCAACTCTGTTCCGGTATGCAGGCCCGGATTGTAAAATCAACTGTTGAATGAAAAGGGTCGATAACCTTCAGCATAGTCCGACGGGTTTCTACCAGTAAATCAGCCATCAGACCGGGTGGCATTGGTAATTTTCTGAATGAAAAATGGTAAACCGTCTTTCGCCATCCGGACCTTAGAATAATAGTTAGTTCCGTTAGTCCGGCAGGCAATGTGATAAGATACAAACCTGTGCAACGACTACTCTGAAAAGATATGCCGGGTATGGAAATTCCATACCGGTAGCGCATCTGCCATCGCAATAGTAGTAATGGTTTTTCGGCAAATACCCAATCGTTAGCATCAATCTCTGAAAATCCGGGCTTACGAAAATTAAAAAACAATCGCACGAAACGTGCTGTTGCAGTCCATACTTTTTTAAGTGCGCGCATACTTCAGTTCTGGTATTGATAATGGTAGTTTATAACAACAGGCAAAGTCTATTGTAACCCTGCTCAGATAGAAAGAAATGAATCAAATGCCATCTGGCTGATAGTCGGTTTACAAGCACATTTATTTATTTCTCCAGTCCCACGGAGCAATTGGCCCTTTATCCCCCCATAACCCAATCTTCTTTTGCCGGGCAATTATTTCAAGCTCAGCATATTCTTTACTGGCTGAATATTTTTTGAAATGCCAGGCCAAGCCATTTTTTACCAGTTCTTTATTTATGTTTGTGCCATCCAGTAATATAATTTCTGCGATTATTCGCTTATTTCGATCCATTTTGCCTTCCGACACAACCGTCACAATTTTTCCAAAACAAAAGTCCGAGGCAAACTGTTTTGCTTTGCTTCCGAAAGGCTGTTTCTTTTCAGGACAATCGATATGCGCAAGGCGAATTATTTTCTCGCTGTTATTGTAAAGCACTTTGAATGTATCGCCATCTTTTATGACAGAGAATTTCCCTTTGAAAATTAACCGGAAAGCAAGAACGTTGTGGCTAGTGTACTTT
>JAATGW010000492.1 GCA_015654495.1 Chitinophagales bacterium | reverse complement strand
CTTTATTTGATATTTATTTTAAAGGCATCTTTGTAAAAAAAGATGCCTTTTTTATTAGCTGCAGCAGTTAAATTTCCTGACATCCTTTTCATCTCAAAAACATCCTTTTTGATGAAAACTACTCTTTTTTAGCTGAGATTTCATATTATTTATTTCAATTTGCTGTAATTAATACCCTTAAATTTAATATATTGACAATTTGCAAAAAATGTATCATATTATAATAATCAATTAACATATTTTTTCAATAAACTTAATCAGAAGAGGAAACACAATGATGAAGAAATTATTTCCATTTCTCAGCATCTTAGCTATTGGAGTATTTTTCTTTGGATTGATCTACTCAGATCCTTACGGATCCAAGACGACCACCAATTCAAATGACAATGCAGTTAACCCGGTTGTACCCACTACGGATGCTATAGTAAAGTACGTGGATAGCTTAAACGGCGCAAACGATACAGTTGCTTTACGCACCAGGGGATACAAACCAAAAAGAGGACCCGCAGGCGGACCTGCAGGAACTGCTCCAAACTGGTTCCAGGGTACCGGTGCATTTATAGCTTTCAACGGACCTGCAACGGGCTATGTTGCGGCTAATTTCAATAACGTATCAGGTTTAAACAATATCGATCTTTGGCTGATCTCACCACCGGTTAACGGTGCATCAGGTGATACTTTATCATTTTATGAACAATCACCGAATGGATCAACATACCCTGATTCAATCAGAGTATACTGGGCATCAAACGGTGATACCGTTCCGGGCTCAGGAAGCTTTGTTGAGTTAGGCAGATTCAAAACATCAACCGCCGGTTCATGGACTGAAAGAAGATTCACACTTCCTTCAGCAGGCGCAACCGGCAGATTTGCCATTAACTACAGAGTAGCTGGCGGCGGGCCATCAGGCTCGAACAGTGATTTTGTAGGTATTGATTATATAAGGTTACTCGGACCTGCAGCTCCTGTATCAATCACCCCGGATTATTTATATTACAAATTTGAGAATAATCCGAACGCTACAACAGTACAAAACTGCGCAATACCCGGTGTTGGAACACCTACAGCAAGTGTAACAGGAACAACTTTAACCCCCGGCGGACAGTTTGACAGCTGCCTGACAGGAGCAGCACAAACCTCATCAGGTGTAAACACAGGCTGGAACTGTAATTTAGGCACTTCAAGCTGGACTATCAGCATGTGGCTGACAATACCAACCACCGCTACCATTGGTTATTTATTTGGAGATCCCGGATCTAATGGTTTCAGGTGTTTCCATAATGGTGTTGCAGGTCCGGATAATTTGCTTGTAAGATTTTCTACAGGCGGCGGCCCTGGTGATATGACAATAACAGGGATCGGGCCAAATCCAACGGTGGTAACAATAGTGTATGATTCAACTGCAAATGAAGTTCGCGGATATAAAAACGGCGTGCTTGCAAACACTGTTTCTTATACAGCAAATATAATTACCGGATCAGGATTCAGAGTCGGCGGATATTCCACAAGCGGCAGCTTATCAGGGAAAATGGATGAATTCAGGCTCTACAAAAGAGCATTGACACCTGCTGAAATTACCGCATCATGGAATGCAGACTTAAGCGGATGCGGATTAGTCGGCATTTCAAATAATGGAACCGAAATTCCTTCGGTTTATTCGATGGAACAAAACTATCCAAATCCATTTAACCCGGTAACTAATATCAAGTTCTCAATTCCTGCATCAGGAAATGTAAAGCTTGTTGTATTCGATATTTTGGGAAGAGAAGTTGCTACTTTGCTTAATGAAGTTAAAACTGCAGGCAACTATACTGCTGATTTTGACGCTTCAGCTCTTTCAAGCGGTGTTTACTTCTACCGTTTGGAGTCAGGCAGCTTTACACAGACAAAGAAGATGTTACTTGTAAAATAATATTTAACTTTTCACAATCAAAAAGCCATCCTGTTAATTCAGGATGGCTTTTTTGTTTACTGATATCTTTGCAGCAGAATCCCTTTTACTTGAACTGAATAGTCTTCAATTCACGGAAAAGGTGTTTAACTTTATTTCTCTGGTATTTTCCGGTTGATGTTACAGGGAAAGTATCTGTGAATATTACTGTCTTGGGAGATTTATACGCGGGTAATTTCTCTCTGCAGCTTTGTAATATATTCTTTTTCACTTCTTCTGTTGGTTCAACCCCTTCATTCAATTGGATAAGCGCTCCTACCTCTTCGCCATACCAGTCATTATCAAACCCTACTGCAATACCGGAAAGAACTTCGGGGATCCCCATCAGCACTTCATCAATTTCCAGTGGAGCAATATTCACGCCTCCGCGTATAATGAGCTCTTTCAGCCTGCCGGTTATGAAATAATATTTTCTTCCAAGCTCATCATTCATGAAAAAGCCTTCATCACCGCTTCTGAACCATCCGAATTCAAATGTCTTGTCATTTGCCTCAGCATTTTCGTCATAATACTTCATTACGTTATGGCCGCGGATCACTATCTCTCCCCTCTGGTTCTCACCAAGGGGTTCACCCTTATCATTATGAATATCCATTTCG
>JAATGW010000357.1 GCA_015654495.1 Chitinophagales bacterium | reverse complement strand
GCCGTTGGATGAATATGGGGTTGCTCTTTTTTCAATTGGTGTTCAATTTCTTTGAGGCGCGATTTACGAGCATGTTTATTTTCTAACATATCAGCAGTAGTTCTATCAGACCTAAAAAAGATATCATCCAGATTGTCAGGAACCATACCATAGTGGCTCTGCATTAACTGCGTACCTATATATACACCGTACAAAATACTATCACACTCCTCAGAAGAAAGGCTTTTAATTTCATTTAACTCTTTAAGCATGCTTATCCAAAGAGATGTTATTGCTTCTCCACCGCCTTTCATATTGTACTTCAGTTTGTCTGCATCGTCCCGTAGCGGATGAAAACCGGAGTTCTGCAAGGTATGTAACATACCGACATCATGCCTATGGTTCAAGAAATTGACAATTACACGCTGCCGGATCGTTTGCGAATTTAATTTCCTCTCCAGATGAAGCTGCTTAAAGCTTCGTTTGCGTTATGGCTTCTGCGTGTATTCCCACGCCTGTATCCCGATCACTTTTGAATTACCTGTTTACCCTGTTCACGGGATGCTGTGTACAGAAGCCCGCCATTATTTCTGTGATGTATTATTAAAAAAGCAATACAATCTGTTTCGGCTTGAGTTGTAAGGGTATGCTGTTGGTTTTATGCATTGATTTGACACACCTGCTGCCGCCATAGAGGTTAGTATCATCAACGCCAATGGCTTCCGTTTCCTGCAGCGGCCGTGCATGGTAAATATATAAACTGATCAACTATTTTTCAGTTTGCCTGGATTAAAAACACCCATATCTTCAGATCAAACAATCACTGTAATATCTCAGAATAGAGCACGGGAACACCGCCGGTTCTGGGAAATCCAATCAAGATAACCCGAAAGCTTTTTGCTTCATCATTGTTGAAAAACTTTATAGGTTCAGCCTGGGATTCACTACTGTACCAATACGGATTCCAGTACAAAACATCGCGGGTGTCCTTTTTATCAGGTTTTTGAGTAGGATCGTTATAATCAGGATTGGGGAATTCTGCTGATTTATCGAAGCCTGTTATCAATGAATAATTCATTCCGGTAAGCGAACCTGCTACCGGTGGCCTGGTATTGCCTTTGTGCAGATAGATGAGGATAGCACCACCTCCGCCTGCACCTGTATTGCCAACGTCGATAGACTGTAGATCACCTCCCGATGTACCGGTAAAAACTCCACGTGTAACTTTAACCATGGCAATATCACTAACCGGTATTGTACTTACTACACCAATATCCATTACTGTTTCATTCACAAAAATATTTGCCTGTGCACCACGCAGATATGCAATCCAGTCTCCCCCGACTCTTCTAACCACCATTCCGGCTACACGTCCTGACAGGTATTGGAGAATGTTCTGGTAATTTACCGCGCTTTTATTATCATTCACCAGATCAAAAACAATTTCATTGTTTCTCCGGTACATCGGAGTACTCAATTGCTCGTTCAAAATTTCAGTAGGTGTTTTCTTCCTGCCTTTTACAAGTATGGGATCGAGATTCTGAATCTTCGCTTCCGTTGCCCTGAAATTGTCTCTTGCCTGCAATGCACGTTCCACCGAAGGTTCTGCAACTTCATTGGCTATGCGCGGAACGAGTTTATATCCATGCGAAGGAAGGGCCGATAAATAAGGAGTTTCGGGGTTCAGTGACTCGAATTTCAGCGTGAGGTTTTTTTTGTTTGAGTTTTTGTTATTGTCCTTATAGTAAACCATCACCTTATCTTCAAATTCCATCTGCGTCAGATCAAAGTTTCCATTGGCATCGGTTTGTATCTGTTGAAAACTATAAGAAGAATCCGAAAATTTGAATATCAGGTTAAGTTCGATATTGGCAGCGGGTTGGTTATTGGCAAGCGCTGTTCCCCTCCAGGAGATATATGTTTGTGGTTTGAATTTTATTTCGGGAAACTGATCATTCAGGATCTTATCCCAATCAAATCGCAGCCATTTTTCTGAAATAAGTAAAGCATCCAACGCTGAGGCATTTGCCCCTTTTCTAAAATAGGACGCAGGTCGCTGAATACTTCCGGCAGGAAATTCAGAACTGAGCCATAGATTCGAATACAGGTCTTCATCTCCGGTATCATCTGCTGAGTTTCCATCAAGAACCAGGATGTTATAATGATCAATCGTTGTATCTGCATTCATATTCATTTCAACCTGGCTGCGTGGCGACTTATTGAAACTACCGAGTGACAGCGGAAATGGAAGATTGGAAGCTTTTGAATTATTTATAAAGCAAAGCCTTTTTGCCAGAATATGAAAAGAACTGTCAAATAAGGTTAGTTGTAAAACACCTGTTTCTGCCTGTTGGGTTGGTATCGTTGCGGCAATTCCCGACTCATCAATTTTTGCATTGGCTTTGTACACAATTGTATTATTAATTGTACCAATAATGATGCATGATTTTACCGGTTCCGTGCGGTTTTTATTCCGGATGGAATAATGTATAAAAGTCTTACCGTTATTGACCTGCATATAAATTCCTGATTCAGCAACCTGTGGTAATCCGATGGTTTGTTTTCTACCTGATTTATCTTCCACAATTAGCTCGTATTGCTGATTTTTTTCGGGTATAAGATAGAAGAATCCAATATTTGGATCGAGGGACTGAAATGAAGAAATCTGTTCGGAGGGCTTTGATTTTTCTATTACATAACCTGACCAGCTTTCGGGAAGTTTTCCGGCAGAATGAAGTCTTACAGCAATTTTAGTATTGAATCCTTCAATAAAATTTCCACCTTCAGGGTATGCTTCTGCCGTCCAGGCAGCATTCGTGTCTGCGATCAATTTTTTTGGCGACTTCGGGTTGTAAACTTTCAGCGCACGCATATACTGAAATGATTCATCAAAATTCTGCATCCATTCGGTATATGCCCGCAGGTAATAAATTCCTTCGGGAAGAGAGTCCGGCAACTGAATATTAGTCTGTCCTTCGCCATTGTACAAAGGGATGAATCTTTTGGATACCTGTTGTTTACTTTCATTATAAAGCACCAGGTGCAGGCTTGTTGAAATTACCGACGGTGTGTTTTTCTCAAATACAAGCGCTTTGAGCCAGACCTGTTCGCCGGCAACAAAATTTTCTTTGGTAAACCGGAGATATATTTTCTCCTGTGGATACTGATCATCCATTTTTTGCAAAGCGAGTTCGACCTTATTCTGCGCCAGAGCGGGGTTTAAGGCAAATAAAATTAGAATAAGAAATAAAAGGTGTTTTCTGATATTTTCCATCGAAATAGTAATTGGGTTGATTGATCAGGGCAGATAACTACCCTGGTTCTGAGAGCAAAGCTCCGGAGAGGATTGTCCTTCAATTCAAATTAGTTCTCAAATATTTTTTTTGAAACAATTCGGCAGCATTTCTATTTGATAATTTCATTGTAAAACAATGGCGTGTCATCATCCTTCGAAAAACCAATAATAATTACACGGATATTTTTTGCATCATCATTATTGAAAAATTTTATGGGTATTGTTTTGGCAGCATCCACTTCAAGGTTTGGTTCCCAGTACAAAACATCCCTGGTATCTTTTTGAATGGGGCGCATGGACGGATCTTTATAGTCAGGAAAAGAAAACGCTACCGTCCGATCAAAGCCGTTTAAAATGGAATTGTTCAGGGATGCGGTTGCCTCATTTTCATTTGCAGCTTTAGTATCTCCTCTTCTTGTATAAATGGCAATTGCTGTACCTCCTCCGGATGACCCACCAACAAATCCGCTTTTAAGAACTTTCACCAGGGCAACATCAGAAACAGGAATCGTACTAACCATACTCGCATCCACCTGCATTTCGTTCAGGTAAATTGCAGCAACACTGCCCCTGATAATTGGTACAAAATTACCATTACGGTTTTCAACCTGCAGCCCTGCCACACGACCCTGCAGGTACTGAATGATATTTGAATAGCCAAAAGCGCCTTTATTATCATTTACAAAATCAAGTACAGTTTCATTCATACTTCTGAACATGGGAGAAGTAAGTTTTTCGTTGAGTTCTTCCGAAGGACTTTTCTTTTTTGCAATAATTTTTATCTCCTCGAGATCTTTGATTTTTATTTCTGACATTTTGAAATTATCTCTTGCCTGTACGGCGCGGGCGATATCGGGCCTGAGTACATCTTTCGGATTCCTTGCCACCATGGTATATCCGGAAGCAGGTAGGGGTGACTGGTAGTCGGCAGTGTTGTTTAAGGATTCAAAGCTGACTTTGAGGTCTCTTGCGACTGCGTTTTTATTGTTCAACTGGTAATACACTTTTACTGCATCTTCAAAGCCCAGGTTACTGAGTTCAAAATTTCCCCTGCTATCCGTTTTTACCTGAGAAAAAGCACTGGAAGAATCAGAGTACTTAAATATCAGGTTCAATTCAGCGTTAGCAGCTATGCTTCCTTTGCCAAATGCAGTTCCACGATATGATATGTATGGAGAAGGCTTGTATTTTATGTCCGGAAATTTTCCGGCGATTATGTCTTCCCACCGGAAGCGTTGCCATTCTTCGGAAATCAGCAGGGCGTCTAGCGCAATCGCATCGCCGTCGTATCCGAGATATCTGGCGGGGTTGTCGATTTTTCCCGTCAGGTCTGAACTGAGCCAGAAGCTGGTAAGAATATTGTTTTCCGCCAGGTAGTTGGGGGCGCTTCCGTCCAGAACCAGAACATCGTAGTAGATACTTGAAGTGTCTTTGAGTACTTCAAAAGTGTTCAGATCGCGCGGGTTTTTGTTGAAGTAGATGCGCGAAAAAGAAGGTTCATTGATTTTTAATTCGGTGGGTTCAACAAAACAAAGTCGTTTTGCCAGAACGGTGCCTGCGGTATCAAGAATCGTCAATTGCAGAATTCCATTTATCAGTATCTCTGTAGGAATATTTGCGGCAACTCCCTGGGCATCAATTTTTGCCTGGGCTTTATACACCATAATATTGTTCATCGTTCCTACAATTGTGCAGCTTATCGCTGTTTGCGGCTCGCTTTTGTAACGCATGGAATAATGAACCTGACCTTTATTGCCATTAACCTGGAGGCTTATACCCGTTGTTTTTACCTCAGGCAAATCAATTGTCTGTTTTCTTTTGCGGTCGTCTTCGATGACGACCTGGTATTTTTTATTTTTTTCAGGAACAAGAAAAAAGAAGCCTATATTTTTATCGAGCGAGTTGAATGTTGAAATCTTTTCCGCAGGCTTGCCGGAATCTATTACATAGCCAGTCCATTTCTGGGGTAAAACGCCGTCTGACCTGAGCCTGACCGCAATCCTGGAATTAACACCTTCGATAAGAAAACCTCCTTCAGCAAAGGCATTGGCTTTCCATGCGGCTAGTGTATCGGCTACGAGTTTTTTTGGAGATGCGGGATTATAAACAGGAAAGGAATGGATGTACTGAAATGATTCTGAAAAATTCAGCATCCATTGTGTATAGGCACGTATATAATAAACTCCTTCCGGCAGGGAATCAGAAAGAATAAAATCCCCTTTCCCTTCTCCCTGAAAGAGTGGAATGAATTTTCTGGATATGATCTGCTTTTTATCGTTATACAATACAAGATGCAAACTTGTTGATATCGCACTTCTGTTATAACCTTCAAAAACATAGGCTTTAAACCAAATCTGGTCGCCGGCGATATAACTGCCTTTTGTATACTGCAGGTATATTTTTTCCTGAGGATATTTTTCGGAAAGCGTCTGGAGAGCTTTTTCAACCTTATTCTGTGCGGCCAGCTGTATTGTACAAACGAAAACCAGAAGTAGAAAGGGTAATTTTTTCAAGTGGGACTGCTTAAAATCTTGTTAATGCTCAAATTTTAAAAATAAGACTAAAAGCCGAAAAGCAGGAATTAAAAGGATGTGAAAATTCGGAGGTCTTAGACCTCGAAGGTGTTTTGGGAAAGGTTGGCGTCAGCAGCCTCTAATTTTCTGAGATAAATTTATCCAGGAAATCTTTGAGGTGGTTATTGAAGACCTCTGGTTGTTCAAGATTGGGAAAATGTCCGGCACCCGGGATCAGATGGAGGATTGATCCAGATATCTTTTCATTCATAAAAGCCGATTTTTCGGGCGGGGTAACAAGGTCCTCTTCGCCACAGAGAATGAGTGTCGGTTTAAATATTGATTTAAGATGTGTGCAGGTTTCGGTTCTGTTTGCAAGCGCAAGAAGTGTGTTAATAATTGTCTGTGTATTTGTTTTCTGAATGTCGGCAAGTGTGTCGTCAACCAATTCCCGGTTATTTGAATGTGTTGATTTGCTGAACGCTTTTCCAACAAAAGCGCTGGAAAATTCGCTGACCTTGCCGGATTTTACCAGCTCAATATTATCAAATCTTTTCTGCCGCGCTTCCTCTGAATCGCTTATGCATTGGGTATCACTAAGGATTAAAGCCGGAAATTTATCGGGGAAGCGGGTGACTGCATTGAGCGCAATATAGCCTCCCATTGAGATTCCGCAGATGATGGCTTTTTCAATTCCAAGCATTTCCATCATTCTGATCAGATCATTGACCATGACTGAAATTGTGATTTCTTCTTCATCGATACCGCTGTTTCCGAAACCACGTATGTCATAACTTATTACGCGATGGCTCTCCTGAAGGAATTCCGTTTGTCTATTCCATGACGCTTTGTTCAGGGGAAATGCATGTATAAAAATCACAGGCATCAGTCCATTACCCAAATCATCGTAGGAAATTTCTATCCCGTTCACTTTTATTGTCAGGTCCTTTCCTGTCAAACGCATAAGAGTCCTCCTGTTTAAACCGAAGGTTCAAAATTAGTTCCACACTAAAAAGGGCTGATTTGAGGGCAGTATCCGGGTTGAATTACTTGTATTGGGGAAATAAAGGGTCAGGGTGTGAATACCGCTACTTGAGTTTCCCCTGTTTCTGCAGGGCCTTAATCAGGTCTTCCTGATTTCGCAGATCTGGAATATCTACCCCTTGCAATGCTCCCGGATAGCCCAGATTCATGTCAAGGATATAGTTATTATTGATTATCCAGCCGGAGAGCGTTATGGACTGGTCGCAGGAAGAGCTGGAAATAAATGGCTTATAGACGCCATAATAAACGGCATTTCCATTCAGGGCAACCACAAATCCTGTTTTATCCCTTGCTTTTTCCAATCTTTTAAAAGCCTGCTGGCTAACAAAAAACTGGTGATCTGTTCGGGAATAACCCTTGATTTCATCATTCCGCACGATAGGTGCCGCATCAATTTCGGAGTTTGCAGGATCTACTTCGCAGCGGTCAGGGTAAAATACAGTTTTCGAGAACAAATGAATAGTTATCTGGCCATTGCCGCCACTGGGGCCTCCATTTGTATTATTTTTTGAGCAGGAAGAAAACGCAGCCAGGAAAATGATAATAGCAAACAGGTGACTGAGTATTTTCATATCAGAAAAGTATTGTGAATTTCTGAACCTGACAAAGCAGACTCATGTAACGTTGCCTGATATG
The DNA here is from genome assembly GCA_015654495.1 of Chitinophagales bacterium. Lineage (GTDB taxonomy): Bacteria > Bacteroidota > Bacteroidia > Chitinophagales > Chitinophagaceae > Pollutibacter. The sequence goes on along the minus strand of JAATGW010000357.1, from coordinate 17,664 downwards.
ATAAGAAAATCGGGTAGTTTCAAAGGAAACCACCCGATCATTTATTATGCCGCAGCAAAGCTCATCTCATCTGCGCTGGGGCCATAGCTGCCTGGAATTGGTATATCCAGCAAACGAAGGAATACACCAAGTTGCGCTCTGTGATGTACAATCTGATTGAGTGTCATTTTGATCACTTCGCTTTTCGGCTCAACACTATATATCTCATCGCCACTTCTTAAAGTCCATAATTCTGATAATTTTGATTCATTTGATTCTTTCAATTCAGATCTTCCATCAATAAGACATTTTTCGAACAGGGCCATTACTTCAGAAGTATTTTCGATTTCGGGTTGGGTGTAAGGACTTGTAGCAAAATCCAGTTCTGAAGTTGTAAGTGTCAAAGTTATCCAGGTGGGCAGTTCCGCGGTATGACCTGCCAATTGCCTGATGGTCATACTTCTCGGATGTGGCTTCCAGTCATAACTATCATTAGGGATCCTGCTTAGCATTTTTCTTGTTGTTTCGGATTCTCTGTTGAGGTCGTTTAGAAACATGGAGATGAGTGACATAATTGTAGGTTTTAATTTTATACTTCAAAGTAAAACCAGCCTACTGTCAACCCTATGGCAGTCACTAAAAGTTAAAAGTGGAAAGTTCAATGTTTAAAGTAAGTACCTGCGGACTAATGTTGCCTGTGGAAATAAAAAGACCAGAATATGATCCTTCAGGCCATTTAATATTTTACCGGAAGCAATTTCATGTATTCATCCATTGTAATATGGTGGGATTTTGTGAACCCGATACCGGTATTATGCAATTTTTTTATGTTGGAGATTTTAAAGTCGCGGTAGTCCAGGCGGAGATGACACCAACCAATCAGGTGCCAGCTGAAAGCATAAAAAATCAGGCCCAGCGGCTCCAGTTTTCTTGAACTTATTTCTTCTTTATTATTGCTATACTGAATTTCGATAATAGATTTTTCACTGATGGCGGTTTGCAGAGCAGACATGTATTCCAGGTCAGAATACAATCTTTCAGGCACCTGCATTTTAATATTTTCCGTCAGGTTTTCCAGTTGATCTTTTTCCTGGGATCGCATAACTGCTTTTACCTTATTCAACCCGGCCGAAAAATTTTTCTGAATGGATTTATCAGCAAAACCGGGCAGCATCGTCTCCATCAGCAGAAATGCACTTGCTTCTTCCATTGTGAATGAAACAGGGGGCAGAAAATATCCCTGCACAATAAAATAACCACGATACTGTTCAAAACTTATAGGTATACCAGATTCTGAGAGTGCTTTTACATCCCGGTAAACTGTGCGGATACTGATCCTGAATTTTTCAGAAATTTTTTCTGCGGGAACAAATTTTTTTGATTGCAGCAGAACCAGTATTCCGAAAAGTCTGTCGATGCGGTTCATATCATTTCACTATCGCGATGGCGATGCCATCGTGCATTTTTTCGCCAACTGTCTGGAGAATACTTGCGTCAACTTCCGGGGTTTCTGCAAGCAGTTTATTAAACCGGGCGATTCCCGCGGCATCTTCATCTTTTGTTTCTGTGTCCAGTATTCTTCCTTCTCTTACAACATTATCTGCCACAATCACGGTACCGGATACAGATAGTTTAAGCGCTTTTTCAAAATATTCCGCGTAAGGAGGTTTGTCAGCATCTATAAAAATAAAATCAAAAGGTTGGGCGCCTTCGCTGATCAGCTGATCCAGTGAATCGCCTGCAGGGCCTACAAGAATTTTAACTTTGTGTGCAAGGCCTGCGCCGGCAATGTTTTTTGATGCGATATCCGCATGTTTTTGTTCCAACTCAAGGCTCACCAACTCACCATTGTCCGGAAGCGCACGGGCAAGAAAAATGGTACTGAATCCCGCAAGCGTTCCCACTTCGAGAATTCTGGTTGCACGCGACATTTTTGCAAGAAGAAAAAGCATTTTCCCCTGTGTGAAAGAAACGCTGATGGAGGGAATTCCGGTTTCTTTAATCGACAGCATTGTTTTATTCAATGCCTCATCATCGGGAACAAATAAGCGATGTATATACTGATCTACTTCGGTGAAAACGGAATCATTCATCGGGAAATATTTTTTTGAGAAACCAAATTACAAATAATCAGACTGCAGTATTAAATAAGAAAAAATTATTTCAGCTTCAGATCGTAACGCTGTTCTACTACCGATTTTCCAAACCTGTTTGACGGAAAGGATTCGGTTAACGAAAATCCACTTTTAAGATAAAGATGAGCGGCCGCAGGAAGTTCAGAGGTGGTGAACAGAAAAGCATGTGAATAGTTTTTCAGTTGCATAAAGGCGCGGAATTCCTTCATCAGCGTATTTCCAATGCCTGTTCCGCGCAATTCGGGTGCGAGTATAAAATATCGCAATTGAACGGTGGTTGCGTCATGGTGAAGTAATAGTAAGAATCCTCTCACCATATTATTCTCTTTACATATCCATGCCCGGTCTTTTTCCGGATCGTATACTGAATAAAATGCATTCAGACCCTTTTCGACATATTGAATGAAGGGTTCTCCGTAGCCAAATTCTTCAGTATAGATTTCCCTGTGCAGCTCCAGGATCTGTTTCAGATCGTCTCTCGTCATGTTATTGGTGATCTCCATATCCGAAGAAAATGCAGGAATTAAACAGGCGCTTATTTGAGTTTGATTGTTTTACCCGTGCGCGCAGATTCGCGGGCGGCATCAAGAATTTTCACAACAATTACATTATTTTCCAGTGAGTAAAGTCCGAAAGGGGGGACTTTTATTTCACCTCTGACCACGTCAGTAAAATAGGCAAAGGGATCGGTGTAGACGTCCATCTCTTTTGCTGTTACTTTAACATTGGCAGATTGCTGCATTCCTGATTTTCGGATACGCATATCCGTGCTGTTGTCAGCAAAAATCTGCCCTGTTTCTCCATAAATCTCCATGTCTTTTCTACCGAATGGCCAGTTCCATGAACCCTGTATCACGCCGTTGGCCGTGGTATAATGAACAAGAATAACTGCATCATCATCAACTTTGGGATAGGATCCGGGTTTAAATGTGCTTGTGACGGCAGAGACGGTCAGCGGTGTTTCACCTTTCATCAGCCATGTCATCAGGTTGGCTCCATAACATCCGAAATCCACTACAGCACCACCTCCATTCAGAACAGGGTCTGTAAGCCAGTCAAAAAATTCTTTACCAACGCCAATTTCCTTCGGACCATTGTGGCCGTCGTTCACGGTCATCTTTCTGATCTTACCGAGAAAATTACTGTCGTAGACGAGCCGGTAGGTATTTTCTGTTGATGGATACCAGGATGTTTCGTAGTTAGTCAGTAAAAAGATTTTATGTTTTTTAGCGAGTGATTCCATTTTTGCAACCTGTTCAACACTTACCGCCAGTGGTTTTTCAACCATCACATGAATTCCGCGCGGGGCACAGGCTTCCACTGTTGCCAGATGCGCATATATCGATCCAAAAGCTGCAACCGCTTCCGGCCTGGTTTTTTCCAGCATCTCCGTAAGATTGGTATAGAACAGTTCGGGATTCAATTTGTAGCGCCTGATAAATTTTCCTGATAACGCTGTATCAGGTTCATAAACGCCAACGACATTTAAAGGCTTTTCTCTCCCTTTCCATTCGAATATCCATCCTGAATGACCATGTGAAATGCCGGATACGCCTAACCGCAAATTGGATTTACTTTTCTGCTGGGCAAAGGAGCCCGAAACCGAAAAAATAATTGCAAACAGAAATAGAAAGAATGACGATTGTTTCTGATATATGTTCATGGCAGAATGTTGGAGATTCAATATAGCGAATCATTGTAAACAAACCCAGGGTTGAAATCCTGCGTTACAAAATTCACCGTTCCTACGGTCCCAGGGTTAAAACCCTGCGCTATTGATTGCACCGTTCCTACGGAACTGAAAAACCGCGATTGTTCCCCCAGCTAAAGCTGGGGGCTATTGAAACAGCCATATCCAGCACCAACTTGTATAAACCGGGTTAAAACCCTGCGTTACAAAATTCACCATTCCTACGGAACTACAAAAACCGCTATTGTATTTGCCTTTCACTTCTTACTTCGTACCTCGTACTTCTTACTTCAGGCGACTGCTTTCTTCACAAGGTCTGCTGCTTCGCTCAGCAGAATAGCACTCTGTACTTTCAGCCCGCTTTCATCGATTAGTTTTTTTGCTTCAGTAGCATTTGTTCCCTGTAAGCGCACAATTATCGGAATATTGATATTTCCAAGGTTTTTATAAGCTTCTATAACGCCCGCGGCTACACGATCACAGCGTACTATTCCGCCAAAAATGTTAATGAGAATGGCTTTTACGTTTGGATCTTTCATGATGATTTTGAAGCCCGCCTCTACAGTCTGTGCGTTGGCGGTACCACCTACATCAAGGAAATTGGCAGGTTCACCGCCGCTGAGCTTGATCATATCCATCGTTGCCATTGCAAGGCCGGCACCGTTTACCATGCAGCCCACATTTCCATCCAGTTTTACAAAATTCAGGTTATATTTTCCGGCTTCCACTTCTGTCGGATCTTCTTCACTGATGTCGCGGAGAGAAGAAAGATCGGCATGGCGTGTAAGCGCATTGTCATCCAGGTTCATCTTACAATCCACAGCAATCACTTTGTCATCAGCTGCTTTAAAAAGAGGATTGATTTCGAGCATGGCGCAATCCAGCCCGACATATGCATTGTAAAGGTTGGTAACAAATTTTACCATGTTTTTAAATGCTTCTCCACTCAGCCCGAAATTGAAAGCGATCTTTCTGGCCTGAAACGGAAGGAGACCTCCGGAAGGACTCACCCATTCCCTGAATATTTTTTCCGGTGTATCATGTGCCACGTCTTCTATATTCATTCCGCCTTCGGTGCTGTACATGATCACATTCTCACCTTTGCTCCGGTCGAGCAGGATCGACAGGTAGAATTCCTTGCGCGGGGAAGGGCCGTCATAATACATATCCTGCGTTATCAATACCTTGTTCACCACTTTACCCTGGGGGCCGGTCTGTAATGTAACAAGGGTCCCACCCAGGATTTTTTTCGAAAAATCAATCACTTCTTCCAGGTTTTTTGCCACTTTCACACCATTGATACCGGTTTCCTTAATGGTACCCTTTCCGCGTCCACCCGCATGGATCTGGGCTTTTACAACCGCGAAACTGCTTCCAAACTGATTTTTTATTTGCCGGTAAGCTTCTTCAGCTTCATGGATGGTGCTGCACGCAAATCCTTCCTGTACCGGAACATTGTATTTTTTCAGTAATTCCTTAGCCTGGTATTCGTGAAGATTCTTTTTGAAGAAATTTTTGCGAAGATAAAAGAAGAAGTAAGAAGTGAGAGGCAAGAAGTGAGAAGTTCTGAAATTTAAATCGAGCTGGTCACTGGATGCTCGTAGCTAGTGCTCAGCCACCAGCCCCCAGTAACCAGCCCCCAGACTCCCGACTCCATGACTCCCGACTACTAACTATATTTGCGCCTCAATAAACAATATGACAATTCCTGAGCAGATCAGCGCCGCGCTGCAGTATATCGGTTCAAAATATCCTCATCAACCCGAAATCGGCATTGTTCTGGGGAGTGGATTGGGAAATTTCAGTAAGGAGCTGTATACGGATATCTCGATTCCTTATGAAGAAATTCCGCATTTTCCGGTTGCTACCGTAGCCGGACACCAGGGAAAACTGATCTTCGGAACAGTAAACGGCAGAAGAGTCGTGGCTATGTCAGGCCGTTTTCACTTTTATGAAGGATATAGTCCTGCTGAAGTGATATTCCCTATCCGCGTGTTAAAGGCTTTGGGCATTCATACCTTGTTGGTTTCAAATGCAGCCGGAGGTGTTAATTCGGAATTCAAAGTCGGTGAGCTGATGATTATTACGGATCATATCAGTATGGCGATCGTAAATCCCCTGGTTGGAAAAAACCTGGACGAACTCGGTCCGAGATTTCCGGATATGAGCCAGCCTTATTCCCGGGAACTGATTCAGAAAGCCACAGGGATTGCCGATGAATTGGGTATCCGGATTAAACATGGTGTTTATTTTGGAGTAACGGGTCCAACTTTCGAAACCAGGGCTGAATACCGGATGATAAAAATACTTGGCGCAGATGCAGTGGGTATGAGCACGGTTCAGGAAGTAATTGCTGCCTGTCATATGGGATTGAAAGTATTTGCAATCAGCGTTATCACGGACCTTGGCATAAGGGAAGAAGATAATATAATAACACATCAGGAGGTTCTTGAGGCGGCAATGGCTTCGGAGCCCCTGTTAACTTCTATTTTAACCGGGCTGATCGCCGTTTGCTGATTTATGAATTATTTAAATGTCCGGTTGCCCGGCTGGGTTAATTTTGAACTTCAAATAAAAAATCAGATGACTGTTGATCCCGGATTTTCGCAATGGAAGGATGAACGCAATCAGAACATAATGGCTTATCAGATCAAATTCCGAATTGCACCAGGGAGATCATTTGCATGGTAAAACAGGTATCACAGAAAATTCTGATTCTGCTACTGTTGTTCTGCAGTAGTCATGTTTTGGCACAGATACCGATTCGTGGAATGCCCAGAATCGGAGGTGGCGGCCGCGGCGGAGGTGGCGATTCACTTAAATTTGAGAAAAGGGATTTTAATGCCGATACAATATCGGTTCAGTTCAGGTACCTTGATACAGCGAAATATTTTCTTCTGGATTCCTCTATCAGTGATTTTTACCGAAGGACCCATTTGAAACCGGAGTACATATACCTCGGAAATAATGGAAATGCGGTGAGGCCTTTTCTTTTTTCGCCGTTGATGAAGCCGGGCTGGGATGCAGGTTTTCATGCATTTGATCCTTATGCTTTCACAATTGCTGAAACAAGGTTTATGAATACCACCAGGCCATATACAGAACTTACATATCTGGTAGGTACAAAAGCAGAACAGCAGATCGGCATATTGCACACCCAGAATATATTGCCGAACTGGAATTTTGTAGGGCAGTTCCGTCTGGTCAATTCTCCCGGTGCATTTAACTCACAAAATACCAATCACAGAAACCTCAGATTCAATACTGATTTTCAAACAAAGGATCAGCGCTACTCGCTTTATTTTATAGTTGTCAATAATGCATTACAGTCGTCAGAAAACGGAGGCATTGTAAATGATAGTTTTCTTGTAAATAAAAATCCTGCCTATAACGACCGGTTTAATATCCCGACAAATATTGCAGATAGCGTTTTTACGACCCGTAATTTTTTCAATGTAGCACTGAGAACAGGCAACCGCTATTCAAATACAAAATTTCTTTTGAGGCAACAATATGATTTCGGTATAAAGGATTCTACAGTAACGGACTCTGCTGTATACCGTTTTTTTCTTCCTAAAATAAGGCTGGAGTATACCGTGCAGTTTAATAAATACCAGTACAAATACCTGGACATTCAGGGTTTCGAGGACAGTGCATTTTACCAGGAGCATTATGATCCGGCTTTTGTACCTGACACTCTTAATATAACCGATAACTGGCGCGAACTCATCAACGATTTTTCGATTATACAGTTTCCTGATTCAAAGAACCCCTTACAATTTATTAAAATAGGCGCAGGGCTGCAGAATTTACGCGGAAGTTTTGCAAACGGCAGTTCCGATAAATTTTCAACAATTCAGCTTCATGGTGAATACCGTAACCGGACGCGTAACCGGAAATGGGATATGTTGCTTTATGGAAGTCTTTTTGCCGGAGGGAGGTATATAGGTGATTATGAAGTTTCAGCAAGGTTAAAAAGACTTTTGAGTGCAAAGCTCGGATACCTTGAACTCGGTTTTACAAATGTCAACAGAACGCCATCCTATCTGTTTAATAATACTACCGGATTTCCTCTCAGCAAAACCGGAGGCCTGAACAGGGAAAATATCAGTCAGTTTTCAGGTATCCTGGAAATTCCCAGGCTCCAGATGCAGTTAAGCGGATACTATTACCTGATAAGCAATTACACCTATATTCAAAATTTTAATGAGGTAAACCAGTCATCAACCATCTTTAATTTTCTGCGCATAGGTGCGAACAAAATTTTCCGGGTTGGAAAATCCTGGCGCTGGTACGCTGATTTGTATATACAAACCAAGGCTGGCAACGCACCTGTAAATCTGCCCCTTATTTTCACCCGCCACAGGTTTGCGTATGAAGCAAAACTTTTCAGGAATCTGAATCTTTCCACCGGGGTGGATCTGCGCTACAATACGCCCTACAAAGCGGATAACTATTCGCCCGTCATCGGCCAGTATTTTTTTCAGGATGTTCAGTCGATTTCAGTCAGACCTGATATTGCCGCCTATGTGAATTTCAGGATTATGAAGTTTACGGCATATACCCGGCTGGAGAATCTGAATACCATGAGTTTTAAATATGGGTTTGGATTTAAATACAGCAACCTGGCGGCACCATTATACTCATACCAGGGGCTGATTTTCAGGCTTGGTATATTCTGGGGTTTTGTGAATTGACAGCGATAAAAGAGTCGTTTTCAAGTCTTAAGTACAAAAACATTTCAACCTTATTTACGTTATAGGTGGTAAATAATACTTAAAACCATCTGTTCTCCGGGAAAATAAATTATTTTTGCAGGATCAACTTGAAAAAACCCATTATCATATTGTTAGCGGCCCTCTATCTCGCTGTCAGCAGCGGGGTGATAGTCAATACGCATTATTGCATGGGCCGGATCTCCGAAGTAGTTTTCGGCCGTGATGATTCAGGCAACAACTGTGATAAATGCGGCATGAAAGCTGCCGACGGATGTTGCCATGATGAGGTAAAAGTTGTAAAACTTGCTGATTCTCACTCTCTGGTTCAACAGAATGTTGACATTTCAAAAGCACCGGCTTTAGTTCCTGTATATGCCGCTATTGCAGAAAATGAATCTGTAAACACCGAATCAGTTCTGGTTTACGGAATTCACGGACCTCCCCATATCTATTCTGTTCCACTGAACGTACTTCACTGCAATTTCAGGATCTGATTTAAGTTGTTTCAGAAGATGACTGCCGGTTATTAATCCGGCCAATCCTTATTGTCACACAACTATTAATAATCAGATCAAATTTTCTACAATGAAATCGCAGTATAAATTATTAAGCTTATTTACCCTCCTGTTTTTTTCTCTCACATCATTTGCCCAGAAGAACGATAAAAAAGAAGAGATAAAAGTGTGGGGAAATTGCGGCATGTGCAAAAAAACAATTGAGACAGCTGCAAAAAAAGCAGGTGCGGACTCAGCCACCTGGAGTACCGAATCACATGTACTCACAGTTGCCTATAAGAGTAAGAAAACCAGTAACGAAAAAATTCAGAAAGCGGTAGCTGCTGCAGGTTACGATACGCAGGACTTTACAGCACCAACGGCTGCATATGATAATCTCCATTCCTGCTGCCAGTACGACCGGAAAGCAGATACTGCAACCAGCACAGACAACGCACAGCTATGCAGCGGAAAAGACTGCAGCACCTGTTGCAAAGACGGCAAATGCACTTCAGGCAAAGATTGCTGCAAAGACAGCGCTGTTTGCAAAGAAAAAGGTTGTTGCAAAAGCTGATTAATTCTTTTATAAGGGCTGTTGAAGAAAATCTTCAACGGCCCGTTTCAAAAATTTATTTATGAAAAATATAATCATCACGGCGCTATTGCTGCTGACGGGCATTGCTGCCAGGGCACAATTCACCGAAGTTCATATACAGGCGAGCGGATTAACATGCGCAATGTGCGCTAAATCCATATTTAAAAACCTGCAGACCTTATCATTTGCGGAAAAGATTGAAACCGATCTGAATACATCCACTTTTGTGATAATAGTAAAACCAGGTGCTTCAGTTGACCCTGATCAGGTTCGCAAAAAAGTTGAAGAAGCCGGATTTGCAGTTGCCGCTATGCAGTTGAAGGGAAAGTTTGAAAAAACGCCGATTGCCGGCGACGGCCATCTTTCTATTGGTGGAAATACATATCATTTTCTTGGCGAGGGGAGTAAGGAGCTTTCAGCGGATGCCACTCTGGTGTTGGTGGATAAATCCTTTGTTACCGACAAAGATTTTAAGAAGTATAGTAAGCTGACAAAGATGGAATGCTATAAAACGGGGATGGCGGGCGAATGCTGTGAAAAAGAAGGCGTGGCTCCGAAAACCAGGATCTATCATGTAACAATTTAGAAAGCATGAAGGATCATTATCAGGATAGAAACCAGGATCACAGATATGTCACAGATTTTGGTAAATACACCCGGATATTTATAATCCTGATGCTTTGTTCGTTTTCTGCAAAAGCACAGGAATTGTATGTATTTACTGAACCGGCATCCAACATGCCGTCAAAATCTTTCGGTATTGGTTATAAAGGGAAATTTCTCCGTGGCTATCATTCCGGAAAGATAGAACAACGCCATTCCGCTGACGCGCAATTTGAGTTTACCAGGAATCTGATGCTTCATGTTGGCACCACTTTTTCAAATATGTATTCTCAGAACTTTCGCTGGGAATCTGTTAATACTATTCTGAAGTACCGGTTTTTTTCGAAAGATGGGATTCACCGGCATTTCAGAATGGCCGCTTTTGCTGAAGGTTCTTATAGCAGAAATGTGCCCTTTTATGATGAAATTTCTTTTGAAGGTGACCAGAGTGGCATACGGATTGGATTGATAGGTACACAGCTTCTGCATAAACTTGCATTGTCCTCAACACTGAGTTTAAGCGAAGTCTTAAATGAGAAGCGTTGGGAAAAATCAGGATTTCCGGATCCATACAGCTACGAAGCTTTTAACTATAGCCTGTCTGCCGGTTATCTTCTTCTGCCATTCCGTTATACTGATTTTAAGCAAACAAATGTGAATCTTTATCTGGAACTACTCGGCAGCAAGTCGTTGGATAAATCTTTGTACTATGTCGATCTTGCACCAGCTATTCAGTTCATTATTAACAGTACTGTTAAATTAAATGCCGGGTATAGATTTCAGCTCGATGGGAACATGCACCGGATGTCAACAAACAGTATTCTGATCAGCGCAGAAGCAACTTTTCTCAACCTGTTAAAAAGAAAACAATGAGCATAACGTTAATGGTAAAATGGGTATTCATTTTTATCGGAAGCCTGTTTACAAAAAAAGAATGTTGCAAATGAAAAAAATATTCCTCGTTGCTGTTTTGTTTTTATCTGTATCTGGTATAAAAGCACAAACAGTTGCCACTATAAAAACAGGTATGGCAGCACCTGAGATTGTTTTGCCGGGTGAATCGGATACCACAATAAGTCTCGCTTCGCTTCAAGGGAAGGTGGTATTGATTGACTTCTGGGCAAGCTGGTGCTTACCCTGCCGGAAGAATAACCCCGAACTCGTAAGGATTTACAACGAGTTCAGGAAAGAAGGATTTGAAATTTACGGAGTATCCATCGATCAGAAAAAGACGGACTGGATTAATGCAATCCGTAAGGATAAACTTACCTGGGTCCAGGTTGTTGATCAGAAAGGCTGGTATGCGCCATCCACTTATACATATGGCCTGGAGGGGATTCCGGCTTCCTTTCTGCTGGATAAACAAGGAGTTATCCGCGGCATAAACCTCACCGGCAAAGAACTGACAAGGGAAATCCGGAAATTACTTGCACCATAAAAGATTTTCAACGTTCAACGTTCAACGTTAAACGTTAGGTACGGTAGTCTTCACGAACAGGATGAAACACATCAATGGCTTTGCATCCCTGATAAGAAATGCCACTATGTGGTGTATCGGATGGTATTACATAATACATTCCTGGTTTCAATAAAACATTTTCGCCGCCGATCGTCATATCCAGTTCACCCTCGAGGATAAATGTGATTTGTTCATGTGGATGACTGTGTTCGTGCACAATTGCTCCGGCGGGAATAATTACTTCACCAAGTGTCATTGAATTTCCATGAATATAGCGGCCTTCAATACCCTGGAATAGTTTTTTTATTTTAAGATCTTTTATATCAGGCATAGCATTTTATTTTTTCTTTTCAAAATAACATACGCTTCCTCCGACCCATTCTTTATCCTTGTTATAACGGACACCAATCATTTTACCTTTGCTCAACCTTGAAAGATTGGTCATCAATACAGGTCTTGCATCGCCATCTTTCCAGATATACATCATGCGGATCTCCGCTTTTGCAGGCACATCCGGCGTTTCAATAACATCCGCATATTTCACTTTACGTTGCAGTATCCAGTTTTCAGGATCAGTTATTTTTTCGATATCCGCAGAACTAAGATCAATTACCACTCCCTGCCCTGCGAAAGAAAACAAAGGTTTGAGAACATAGTTCTCCAGATCTGTTGGCATCTGTTTTATTTCATTCAGAAAAAAGGTTTTGGGAATATATGGATGATCCAGAAATGGAAGGGTGAATTTGCTGATCCTGTAAAACCAGTTGGGATGCGGTACCCACTCTACATCAAGGTCTGAAGTAATATCAGGAATATTTCCGAGCTCCGCTTTCTTGGCGTGCAGGTCGTCAAAAATAATCCTGTTGTAAATTCTTCTCACCCTGATCTTTCTATCTTCTTTCATGTAATAGAGATTCCTGCCTTCCTGGATCAGATCAGTCAGACAAACAATAGCTATATCTGTATAATCCTGTGTACAGTAAAAATCTATTCTTGTTTTTTGTTCATGAGGTTTTATCTCAAGTAAAATAACTTCTTCAGGATTTACATCACCTATCAGCAGTACTTTCAATTCGCGGATATAGCTTTCCTTTGATAATCCATTAAAATAGTGACTGTAATCTGATGGTATCTTCCAGTATTTTTCCAAAACCTCCGGGTAGTAAACCTGGAATCCAAATAGAGTAGGGAAGCCCTGCATCTCAATCAACTGCGGTTCATACTCTCCGCTTTCGTTTATACAGATACCAAAATCAAATGCCAGAAAATGGGATTGTCTGTTTTCATGCAGAACGTATTCATTTTTTGGAATAGCCCTTTCCGTAAGTTCTTTAAAGGATGGTTCAAGTATAAAATCTATGATCGTTTCGCAGGTATCATTAATTTTCTGAGCAAACTCAAGCGGAACAAATACCGGCGTTTCGGCAATGCGAAACTCAATTGCGCCGGGATGTTTGCTGTTAAGGTCTTTCAGAAATTCTTCATAGACTTTTTCAGAAAATTCCTCATTAAATTTTTTCCTTAATTCCGGCACCATAATCAAATGATTGAATAGAGGAAATTACGGAATCTTTTTTCTATTTGGACTGCCGGTTTCAAAGGCAGATTCCGGGGCCAGTCCATTGTTTTTAAAGAGAAACTAAAATTCTTTTGTACTGATCTCTTTACCTGCCCGCATTGGCGGGTGCCAGATCAGCATTAACCGCTATGAGTATTATACTGTTTCTGTTTCTGTTTCCTGGCTTTCCTCTTTCTCTTGCTCTTGCTATTGATCAATCAGGCAAAAAGAAACAGCCTACGTTTGGAGATTGGATGCTTAAACGTTCCGCTATCAGTGGTCTGGGTCCAGGCTTCGAAACTCAAATTGCTTAACCAGCAAAGTTAATACCGTAACCTGTTATCGTTTGATCTACCTAATCCTATTGACAAACATTAACCGAAAAACCGGCGGGCAAAAAAAATCCGCTTTCTTAAAGCGGATTGTTATTCTCTGATTATTTATTCAGATTGCATGAGTCAATGCTCCCTGTAAATGAGCAACGGCCTGATTGAGAAAATTTGGAATGATATGAGAATAAGTCGAAAGGATTTTATCCGGATCATTTAAATGCCTGATCATCGACTCCCATTTTTCATAGCCATAAGTTTCAACGACCACTTTCTTTTTTTCTTCGGTTTGCAAATGAATGCTCATACCTACTGCATCTGCCTCCGGGTGAAACTGGGTGCCAATCATATAATCCGAAAACCTGATACTCATCACTGCTCTCTCCAGCGGAACATGTGGCCGGTCTTTTTCTATACAAAGACTCTTCGCACCTATCTGCTTCATCTTATTATGAAAAGGCTGAATTACCTGGTAGTCCCTGCTGTCAACCCCGTAAAACGGATCTTTCAACCCGGTAAAAATCGGGTCATTAGCACTTTCAGGAAGGATATGAATAGGAAAGACGCCGAAGGCCGTCGACTTTCTTTTTGTTACATGTGCGAGCTTATAATGACGGCATACGAGTTGAAATGAATGGCAGATAAAAAATACATGCTTCTTAATCAGTCTTGCAGGGTTCTTATTCCATTTTTCTACCTGCTGTAACCAATGAAAATAATGCCTTTCCCATTCCGAACCTTCACTCTCAAGAGGACTACCGGGCCCACCGCTTGAAATATAAATATCATAATCGGTTCCGGGAACTTCATTTTTTATTCTCACTTCAAATTCATCCCAACGAAGCGCCAACTGATTGTTCGAGGCATATTGTTGTAAAATCTCCCGGATACAACGCATACCCTGGTTAGCCGCACCGGCGTAGAGGTCAAGTATAGCAACCCTTATTGTTTTTTCTGATTCCATAACGAAGACACAAATTTAGGAATTTTCTGCTCAGGGATTGTCATCCGGCTTGTACATAACGTTTTGTTCAGCATAAAATGATACCGGAATTTCACTAACTTAAACCCAATCTCAATTGAATGAAGAAAATTTTGAATAACATTTTTTTCCTGGCAGTTATAATGATTTTCCAGAGTTGTGGTGATCAGAAATCAGATTTTTCAGCTACGACGGCATATTTTGCAGCTACAGATTCCGGCATTCAGGCAGCGGGTATCAAAATGGTTCCGATCAGCACTCCTGTCGGCAAATTCAAAGTATGGACTAAAAAATTTGGAAATAACCCGCGCATAAAAATTCTATTGCTTCATGGAGGTCCTGCAATGACCCATGAGTACATGGAATGTTTCGAAAGCTTTTTCCCACGCGAAGGTTTTGAATTTTATGAGTACGATCAATTGGGTTCATACTATTCAGACCAACCAGCAGATAGCAGCCTTTGGACCACAGAGCGTTTTGTTGAGGAAGTTGAACAGGTACGTAAGGCACTGGGTCTTACAAAAGACAATTTTTATCTTCTTGGAAATTCCTGGGGCGGAATCCTCGGAATGGAATATGCATTTAAATATCAGCAGAATCTAAAAGCGCTTATCATTTGCAATATGATGGCCAGTGCAAGTGACTATGACCGTTATGCTGAAGAAGTGTTGTCCAGGCAGATTGATCCAAAAGTGCTGGATACATTGAAAAGTCTTGAGCTTGCCGGTAAAACGCAGGACCCTTTATATATGAAACTCCTGATTCCGCATTTTTATAACTTACATATCTGCCGCTTGCCGGAATGGCCGGAACCGGTAAACAGATCATTTAAACATGCAAACGGTGTTATTTATACAATGATGCAGGGACCTTCTGAATTTGGAATCGCGGGCAGGCTCACGAACTGGGAACGGAAAGCCGACTTACCAAAACTTGAAATTCCGATACTTACTGTAGGTGCAAAATATGATACGATGGATCCTGAACATATGCGCTGGATGAGCACACAGGTAAAAAACGGAAAATTCCTTTATTGTCCGCAGGGCTCCCACCTCTCCATGTGGGACGACCAGCAGGTATTTATGAGAGGAGTTATTAATTTTATTCACGAGGTTGATAACGCACAACGTTAAGCGTTTAATGTTAAACGTGAGCTACAGGTTTTCGAGAAACTGGTTATGAATATAATCAGCAACGCTGATCAGGTTGCGTGTATTTTCAAAAACTTTTAACTGACGATCTGCCCCTGTTCCTTTGTCCAGAATTCTCTGAACAAGTCCAAGCGCACCGCGGCAGCCCAGATCATCGGCAACATCATCCACAAAATCCAGCAGTTCATAAATCAGTACCCTTGTATTTGCCTCCTCTTCTTTTCCGAAATCGATCATTCGTCCGTCGATGCCATACCGGGAAGCACGCCATTTATTTTCATTGACCAATGCGCGCGGGTAAATTATGAAATTCAGGTTCTGGGATTTCAGTTTGAATAGCTTGGCGCAGATACATTGGAAAAGAGCTGTGATCGCGATCGTTTCATCAACCGTCATGGGTACATCACAGATTCTGAATTCAACCGTTCCGAAAAAAGGGTGCACCCTCAGGTCCCACCAGATTTTTTTTGCATTATCAATGCAATTGGTCTTGATGAGCAGATTCACATAACTTTCATAAGCACCATAACTTTCAAAATAATCAGGTATACCTGTACGTGGGAACTTATCAAAAACTTTTGTTCTGAAAGATTTAAAACCGGTAAGTCTTCCTTCCCAGAATGGTGAGTTAGTTGAAAGCGCAAATACATGCGGAAGAAAATAACGTGCAGAATTGGCGATATGTACAGCCATTTCCTTTGATGGCATCCCAACGTGAACATGAAGACCAAAGATGAGGTTGCTGCGGGCAGCTTCCTGCATCTCATTTACAATTTCGGCATACCTGGCGTGATCGGTGATCAATTGGCTCTCCCAGTGACTGAAAGGATGTGTGCCTGCTGCGCCCATCCAGAGCCCCAGATCGCTGGCGACTTTTGCAATGGTCTGCCTCAGCGTGTATACGTCTTTGTATGCTTCTTCAATATTCTGACAGATATCTGTACCAACTTCCACCACCGCCTGGTGCATTTCAGCCTTCACTTTATCCTTGATGATTTTCTGGCCTTCCGTCACAATTTTCTGTTCATGACTTTTCAGCTCCCGGGTAGTGGGATCAATCACCATATATTCTTCTTCCACGCCGATGGTGAAATGCTTGTAATTTATGTTCGCCATGCAATATTTTTAACAAAAAAGAATAACCAGATTAAATTAATGGTTTGCCGCAAGAGCTGTTCTTTACAAACTCACCCCAGCTGAGATTATCTTTTCCCGGTTCATGTGCCTGTGCTCTTTCAATCGCATAGTTAGCCATGGTTTCCACAACCCAGGCAAAATTTTCTTCACCTACGCTTTTTATTTCAGCATCCGGAGCAGGATTACAGAAATCAATCGCATACGGAACGCCGTCTCTTACTGCGAGCTCCACCGTATTAAAATCGTAACCCAGGTATTGATTGATCCGGAGTACGATTTCCTGCATTTGCTGCAGGCGTTCATGCGAAGGAGCGAAGTCGGCAACATAACGCAGATGATGCGGGTTGCGTGGTTCATATGGCATGATCCGAACATATTTTCTTCCGATACAATAGCATCTGTAATATTCTTCAAAAATTATTTCTTCCTGCAATAACATAACCAGCTGGCCGGTTTCACCATGCTTCTCAAAAAAATCTTCCATTGAATCCAGGCGATACACATTTTTCCAGCCTCCGCCGGCAAATGGTTTCATATAAGCCGGAAATCCCACATACTTGAAAATAGCATCCCAGTCCAGCGGATAAGCCAGGTTGCTGAAAGATTCATGACTGGTATCGTCAGGCAATGTATTCGAAGGAAGGATCACTGTTTTAGGAACCGGCACCTGAATTTTTGTGGCCAGTGCATTGTTGAAAAACTTTTCATCAGCACTCCACCAGAATGGATTATTTATAACTGCAGTACCACTGATGGCTGCATTCTTCAAAAAAGCCCGGTAAAAAGGCACATCCTGCGAAATCCGGTCAACAATCACCGCATAACCGGAATCAG
>JAATGW010000398.1 GCA_015654495.1 Chitinophagales bacterium | reverse complement strand
GTTGGAATATCCATGATTTGTTTTTGTAGGGTCGCCTGCTTTAGTTTTAACATTTGTTCTTGTATCCTTAAATGAGATGTCAAAAGGGTAAGTGGATATTATTATATCAGCTTTGGGGTAAAAATTAAGATGAGAAAATATTGGAGGGATACGCTACGCCATGTACTTCATAAATGAAATTAGCAAAAAACAGGAATAGGAAAGGGAAATTTTATCCGGAATCTTAAACACGGCAGAAGAACGAAACGATAAATACTTTTTAATCTGAAGATATGACACTCATCATATCAACAAAAGGACACATTCAAAAAGACCTCCCCTCGCAAAACCCATAACCTTATTTTCTACCGCGCGGTTCCGTACAACCGAGGCTTCATCGTTGGCCTTCCAGGCCCGACGAAGCTTTATTTGTTGGTAGCCGTTTTGTCTGCATACGGATGTAATTTCATTTGTCTGTCAACTGTTGCAACTGTTAAAATGTTCTTTCCAAAAACTCAATGGATATTCGTCTAATGACAACACAACCTGTAAGCTGTCTAAATCTATGTCGCCAGTTTCAACGTCCAAATATTGGTGTCCTTTTGTGCCATTGCGATACAACGCAGTCGTCATTTCTCTAAATTGATTCCATTTGTCCTTGGTCAGTCGCCACGCAAATTTGCCTTTGTCAATTTGTTTAAGTCCAATATTGTCCGTGTCACTATAAGCTTTTATGACAACGTGATAAATTGTGTCCAGAAATTTAAGCGTAGAAAAATCAAAGTAAGAAAGTCCTTGAGAAAGTTGAAGAAAAGTATTTTCAATTTCAAGCAGTCCGTGTATGTCCACTGAAATTAATACAGTGTCATAACCTTTGAAGTCGTCATAAAAACCTGTCCTGATATGTTTGGAAGTGTCTGTCATTTAAAATGGCTACCAACGCTCCACGGCCTTGCGAAGTGCGGGAATTTCATGTTCCCTGGTCGATGAAGGTGATTGTCTGCCCGGGATCCCGATAGCTATCGGGACTGAGTAAAGATATATTGTCGATGTTATATTCCAAAGCAGACCCTTGCTCCCGTCGCCCGAACTAAAGCTCATCTGTGTTAATATCGATCAGAATATATTCGTCAGCCCGTATTGTGCAAGGCCGATGTTAGCGAATTTTATTGCAAGTCATCCGCAGTCTATGCTCCGGAGGTATTTCGATTTTAAATTTTAATTTTTATACCGGGTATTCCACTTCGTTGATAATGCCCTTTCGGCAGTTCTAATTTTTGATGATAGTCATTTATTTTAGGATCGTTATAGAGATATTCAGCTAATGCTTGAATTCGCCTTGCTTCATTTACCGAATCAACAAATACCCAGGGAGACCAATAAGTCTTAAAATCGTATGTTGTTGAAGTTGACGTTTCAATTAAGTATTCCTGACCGTCCAAACCTTGCCCCCAACCTTTTATTTTATCGTCTGTCGGAATAGCACCAATTGAGTGGAAATCAATGAAATCAAAAATCTGCCTTGCTTTTGCACTGTCAATTGAGAATTGATTCGAATAAATTTTGTCTATTTTGTAGATACCCTTACGGAAAAGTTTATCATTATATCGACAGGCAAAATCAGTTACCTGGCCGAAGTAAGAGTTGTGGTCAATTGTCCAAATATCTACAGCTTGCGAATCAGTCCAAAATCTGAAATGAAATGTATCAGTCGAATTTTGCAAATCTTTGAGGTTAATTTCTCTAACCAAATCATATGTCGATTTAAACCACAATGAAGTGTCAATTTCATTTTTATAATTAATGGTTGTTGGGATGGTTATGACTTTTTTTGTCTGACCATACACAGAGTTAATAAACAATATCATCCCTATAAAAAAGACTGTCTTCATAAAAATTGCAGCTAACGTGAACGGCTCCACGCAGTACGGATATTTTTATCCGTCTGCCGGCCGTCCGGTTACAATACTACTAACTTAAAATTGAATAGGCAAGGCCGGAGTTCTGTCGCTCGGTCAGAATTACTGTCGATTAGAATTTGTTCTGTCGCCCTTATTGCGTGAGCTGATGTTAGCGGATAGCGGTTGGAACTCAGCCTCAATGCACACGAATCATTTCGATTTCATTAGAATTTAAGGTCCGTGACAACTCCTTTAGCAGTATTTTAATAATCTTATTTGAATTTTCAGCACCGAAATCAAAAATTATTTCCCAGGCCTTGCCTTCTTTTAGTGTCAACTCTCCTAGGTAGTAGATACTCTTATCTTTATTTTCTCTATTCCATTGTTCAACAAATTCTATAAAAAACTTTCTAATTGATTCGATCTGTAGTCTTTTAGGAGCTGTTTGGAAATATATTTCAAACGAAATATCTGGAAACCCATTGTAGTAATATTCAACATCGAAAATCAAGCCTGACTTTTCTTTCCTCTCTTTTTTAAAAGGCTTTAGATTTTCCAGAATTTCACCTTTCGGAAACTGACTCCCCCAATGAAACTCTACTGAAATATTTGAAACCTCCTGGGTATGAAGATTTGTTATATCTAATTCTTTTGAAGTCCAATAAATCCATACAGGAATTGATAAGGCAGGCGGTACGATAAAAGAAATTAAAGCGAATATGTGATTATCAACCTGCCGCATTTCCAAATTCTCTATACCAACTAAAATTTGAAAATAGTGCTTGTCAAACCCTCGGATACCAGTCTCTGTACTTCCCTTTTCGAAAAGTTGTTTAGCTAACTCGTATTTGAAAGACAAACTAAATTCATCAGTATGTTCGTCGAAAAATGAAGCCCACCCAATGTGCCAATTCGTATATATTTCCATGCTTTGTCGTTTGTAACACAGCTACCGCTAACGTGGACGGCTTCATGCAGTACGGAGATTCTGTCTTCCGTCTGCCCCCGCCTTTACGCCGTTGCGGCAGGCAAGCGGCGGCAGTCTAAAACCCGGCTTTAATCAACAGCTCGAACGGGAGATCAAAAGCGAAAAGAAGCTATGCCCATTATTTAAAGCTGCCATTTTGCTAAACCGAATTTTTCTCGTTCGCTTTTTTTCAATGACAGAAAGAGACCAAATCTAAATTGTTTTCAAAACAGTAATTTATATTTTCTAAAATCCCTTTAAGATGTTCGTAAGCAAACCCTTTTTCATCGGGGTCATCTTCAAGTAATTCAATTTGCTCGTCAGTAATATTAAGAGAAGTAATTTTGCTTCTTAGCTCTTCCAATTGCCGATGTCGGATCAGACCAATCAATGACCAATCGTCTATTTTCGGAATTGGAAAAGGATGACTATTGTCAACAAATAGCTTTTCTTCAATATTTAAGTCGGCGATGCCGAAATCTTCAGCCAATACTTTGTTTATTAAGTCAGTTTCGTAACCAAGTTTAATTTCCTGACCATAGGGAAGCTGTTCTCATAATGTCGCACATAGGCCGATAACTGCATATCCGTAAGCAAAATTTGATTTGTTGTCGAATGAATTGCCCTGAATGATGTCAGCTAATGCTTTCTCAGGTGTTATAGCTAGTCCGTCAACTTCAAAGTCAATATAATTTTGAAAAATCTCATTCTCTTCTACATCCTTCATTAACGTTTCGTTCTTTGAATTAAAAGCGTTTAGTATTTGGTCCGTCTTGATACCATAAGAAAAAATGCAATACCCCATAATTTGAATTTGTCTTTAGTGTTCTTCAGCCTAACTAAAACGATTCACAATGCAATAATATACGCATCAGTGTGAAGAGAACAATCGCTTAACCGGGGACAATCGATTTAGTTCATTTACGTTTTTTTGTAGACTTCAGAAATTCGTATAAAAATTCATCCTAATTAACTTAATTGCTTTGTCACCAAGCTTCCTGTGCGAATACAAGCTATTATGTGCGGTTACTTTCCTATACAAAACTTACTGAAAATATAATCCAGCTGATCTTCACTCGTCACTTCACCGGTAATCTCTCCAAGATAATGCAGGCAGCGGCGGATATCTATTGCCAGCAGGTCGCCGGGAATATGTTTATATATTCCTGACTCAATATCATGGAGGGATTTTTCAACTTCATTCAGTGCGTGGTAGTGACGCGCATTGGTTACAATTGTATTTTCGGCCTGCACACGGCCATGCATTACTTTATCAACGAGGCGTTGTTTGAGCAGATCAATATGCAGATGGGATTTTGCTGATACGAAAATAGTTTCAGGAAATCCGAATTTCTGCATGGTGGATTCAAGACCATCAAGATCGGTTTTGTTTCCCACGGCCAGCCATTCCGGATTTACCGAACGCAGACGATTTAGTGCAGCTTCCAGTTCATGCGGAGTTTCCGTATGTGTATCAAAAAGGTAAACCACGATATCGGCAGTCTTCATTTTTTCCAGGCTTCTTTCAACGCCGATTATTTCAATGGTATCCTCACTGTCCCGTATACCTGCCGTATCGATCAGGCGGAAAAGAATGCCGTCGATATTCAGTACTTCTTCTATCGTATCCCGCGTAGTACCTGCAATCTCGCTGACTATCGCCCGGTTTTCGTTCAGCAAAGTATTCAGCAAAGTTGATTTGCCCGCATTGGGCTTTCCTACAATAGCAACGCTCACACCATTCTTTATCACATTGCCCAGCTTAAATGAATCCAGTAGCGACCTCACGATTTTTCTGATCCTGATGATGAGTTCCTGCAGCGCAGTACGGTCAGCAAACTCAACATCTTCCTGCGAGAAATCGAGTTCAAGTTCAATGAGTGCAGAGAAACGGATCAGTTGTTCACGGAGATCTTTGAGTACATGCGAAAAGCCACCGCGGATATTATGCAATGCTGCTTTACGGGACGCTTCTGTATTACTTGCTATCAGGTCAGCCACCGCTTCAGCTTGCGTTAGGTCGAGCTTACCGTTCAGAAATGCGCGCTGTGTAAACTCACCCGGCCTCGCCAACCTGGCGCCGGCATTTATACATGCCTGTAATACCTGTTCCTGAACGTAAGGTGAGCCATGACATGAAATCTCTATTACATCCTCACCGGTATAAGATTTCGGCGCGCGATACAAACTCACCACCACCTCATCAACAGGCAGGTCACCGGCACGCAGATAGCCCACATGTATCGTATGTGTCGGCGCTTCCTTCAGATTTTTTGAAGGAAAAAGCGATTTAATTATGTCAAAACTTTCCGAACCACTCAACCGCACCACTCCTATGGCAGCAATACCTGGTGCTGTGGCAATAGCTGCAATTGTATCATTCCATCCTGCCAGACTCATGCCGGCAAAACTAAGAAGAAGTTCAACGTTAAACGTTCAACGTTCAACGTTGAAGCTGCATCAGAGCGATGTCGTCAGGTTCCGGCTCGACAATTGCGTAGCGGGTGATTTCATTTATTGTCATTTCATCCAGCAGGGCTATCAGCGTTTGATAATCGCAATCTTCCAGGGGTTTGATCAGCACAACCATATCCGTAGCCTTTCCAAACATTGCAACATTCTTCTTTCTTGCCAGAAGTGCTGACCGGATGCTTCCTGTATTAGTACCATTGGATTTCTGAAATCCCGCAGTATTGCCATCTTCGCAATGGTACCACCCGATCGAACCGGAACCTGCGACAACAGTAAAGGAAGTACTGCATTTGGTAGGCATAGGATCGCCCTGGTCTTTTGGCATATTCAGATTTAATACTTTAGGATCGCTTAATCTGGCGGTAAATACAAAAAATGTTATAAGTAAAAAACCAAGGTCCACCATCGGCGTCATGTCGATCCTCAACGCATGTGACCTGCCTTTTGATTTCTTTGATGAGATCTGTTCTGTGATCTGCATTGTAAAAAATTTGAATAATTAAACGATAAGAAAATGGAAAGTTGCTCTGGCCATGGTGTTCGGACTCACCCCCGGCCCCTCTCTACGCTACGCGCAGAGAGGGGCCGGGGGTGAGTAAAAAACGTAATAAAACTGTGATTTGCACTTTTGAGAAAGCGAACACCTGCGGAACTTCGAATCATGGCAAATCCAATTTCAATTGTTTATGCGCGTGAGCTTCGTCAAAAACAAACACCTGCAGAAAAACTGATGTGGTATCTACTCAGGAACAGAAAATTTCATGGATTGAAATTTCTCCGTCAGCATCCGATTTTTATTTGCTCAAATGAGCAAAGTCAGATTTTCTACATTGCCGATTTTTATTGTGCCGCACATAAATTCGTTTTAGAACTTGATGGAGACTATCGCTTTAACAGAAAAGAATATGATGATATCCGCGACAAAAGGATGTCTGAACAGGCTATCAGGGTGCTTCGGATAAAAAATGAGGTGGTTCTTAAAGATTATAAATCCGTATTAGCCACTATTAAAGAATTTCTCAATTTATGATTCAATACCCTGGCAGCATGACTGTTTATAAGCACCCGGCGTTTCACTATGATTTAATCCCTTGCTGTATTTCTCTCCTTATTTGTGCTAAGCAGGGTTGAGTCATTCTTCCTGCAATTGAAATGTTACGGGCTGGCGGCGGTATGCTTTTACATTCCTGCCATTCTGAATTGCAGCTTTCCATTTGGGACCCTTACGGATAGCACTAACCGCAATTTCAGCAAGTTTGGTTCCTGATCCAAGGCAGTTAGCAACACCTGCTTCCCCACAGGGCAAAGCTTTTACATCGCTGACCGCACCTTCCTTATCAACAATAAATAACACCACAACTGTTCCTGATCTTCCCTCATCCTGCAGTTCATCTATATTTCTGTTTACTGCGCGCGACACATAGTTTGTACAGGCACCAGTTCC
>JAATGW010000557.1 GCA_015654495.1 Chitinophagales bacterium | reverse complement strand
GATTTTATTGATAAGGATGTGATAGAAATTGTAAATGATTTTCTTTTGCATGCGCATCTCAAAAATATCAAAGTAGATGTGAAAAGCCCCTCGCATAAAGCTGTATCCCAATTATTCAAAATTCCGGGCGGCGAAATCAACGCCCAGCTTCAACCTTAGATTCTTCAACATTAAAATTATTTAAGCAGATGATAGGACATGAAAGATTGTTATTGGAAAACAAAGCCTGGGCAATGGAAAAATTACAGGATGATCCCGGCTTTTTTGAAAGGATGAAAGATACGCAGGAGCCGGAGTATCTGTGGATAGGCTGCAGCGATAGCAGGGTACCTGCCAATGAAGTTACAGGAACCCAGCCAGGTGAAATATTTGTACACCGGAACATCGCAAACATGGTTGTACATACGGATCTTAATATGCTCTCTGTTTTACAATATGCCGTACAGGTTCTGAAAGTAAAACATGTGATTGTATGCGGGCACTATGGATGCGGCGGGGTTAAAGCCGCAATGACTCAGACCTCTCTGGGAATTATTAATAAATGGCTCCGGAATATCAAAGATGTCTATCGTTTTCACCAGGAAGAAATTGAAACCTTTAATTCAGATGAAAAAAAAGTGAACCGCCTTATCGAATTAAATGTAAAAGAACAGGTGATGAATCTCGCAAAAACTTCCATTGTACAAAAAGCCTGGAAAGATCATCAGAGACCCTATCTGCATGGCTGGGTTTATGGACTCGATAATGGCATTTTACATCCGATTTTTGAAATGGCTCCCGGCAGCCAGCTGGAACGCATCTATACTTTTGACAATCTCTGATTTTGATACAAAAGAAAGGATCCATTTCAGGATCCTTTCTTTTCAAAATTTGCGGCCCTCCGGGCGATTATTTATCCTTGAATTTTGCAATCGCAGATTTTGAATAGGTACTCAGCACAAGCCTTCCGCTGATTGCTGCTCTTTCTTCAAGTAAATGATCCCAATGTTCGGTACCTGTCCAGAATATTTTTTTCATCTCCCGCATGGCATCAGGATTTGAATGACTTAAGAAATGCGTGAGTCTTGTAACAGATTCATCCATTTCTTCAATAGTGTCGTGAATTTCAGCAAACAAACCTCTTCGTTTAGCCCATTCTGCATTTCGCCACATACTTCCATCGATTGCCAGTTGCGAAAAGGCTGCTGTTCCGATTTTTTTTTCAATCACAGGGCCAACCACAAATGGCCCGATACCTACTGCAAGCTCGCTCAGTCTTACTTCTGCATGAGCGGCCGCTATCGAATAATCAGCTGCAGCTGCCAGGCCAACACCACCACCAACACACTTTCCCTGGATACGTGCAATTATGAATTTTGGTGACTTGCGCATCGCGTTAAATACCTGCGCGAATCCACTGAAAAACTTTTTCCCTTCCGCCTCGGTGGTTATAGCTGCAAGTTCACTGAAAGAGGCACCGGCACAAAAAACTTTTTCGCCACTGCTGCGAATTAGTATTACTAAAACTTCAGGATCGTGGGCAAACCGGTTAATTGCTTTTGTAAGCTCCTGTAACAGGATGGCCGGTAGGGAGTTGCTTTGCGGATGATGAAACAGTATAGTGCCAACACCCTTGTGTATTTCGGTTTTAACATACCCGGTATCGGTTGACATAGCTTGATATATTATGAATGTAGAATAATTATAACGCCGATTTTTTTCTTACCATGGTAAGTATAGTTGCAAGTGCTACCAATTCTCCCGTTTCATCAGTCACTTCAACCATCCATTTAACTATGCCGCGGGGAATTTCGTTCGCCTCCTTTTGGTCCTGTGGCAGCTTCTCCTTACACGTTAATCTTACGCCGATGGTTGACCCGGCATATACAGGTTTAAGAAAGCGGCATTCTTCAAGACCATAATTCAACAGCACTGGTCCTTTACCTGCATCTACAAAAAGGCCCGCAGCAGCACTAAGTATAAAATAGCCGTGGGCTACTGTTTTTTCAAATAGCGTATCCCCGAGAGATGTATCATCAGTATGCGCATAAAAATGATCCCAGCTCAGGTTAGCAAAATTACTGATATCGGCAGCCGTTACGGTTCGTTTATGAGTCAGGAGAGAATCACCCACTTTTATCTCTTCAAAATATTTCCTGAAAGGATGTTTTTCATCATCGGTTGTTGAAGCATGCTGCTGATAAACTCCGGTAACTTTTGTGATAGCCGTTGGAGAACCCTGCACAGCTACCCTTTGCATATAGTGCATCACTCCACGCATACCACCCATTTCCTCACCGCCGCCTGCCCGGCCCGGGCCGCCATGTATCAGCATCGGTAGTGGTGAGCCGTGGCCGGTACATTCAGCTGCGCAATCCTTATTCAGAATCAGAATTCTGCCATGATGTGTTCCGGCGCCGGTAACATAATTTTTCATTTCTTTTTCATCGCTGGTTACTATTGTACTGCACAAAGATCCCTTACCCATTTTCGCGAGCCCAATGGCTTCGTCCGCATTTTTATAAGGCATAATTGTACTCACCGGGCCAAAGGCTTCAATTTCGTGTACATCAGTATTTGCAAAAGGGTTTTCGTTTTTAAGTAACAAAGGACTTATAAAAGCCCCTTTATCAAAATCAGCATCCACTAATTCAAATGCATCAAGTGTTCCATATACCAGCTCCGCATGCTGAAGTAGTTTCCGCACCTGTTTCGAAACTTCTTTTCTTTGTGCTTCTCCGGCAAGTGAGCCCATCCGCACATTTTTATTCAATGGATTCCCAATCACTGTTTGTGAGAGTGAATTACTGATTGCTTTCCATATAGATTCCAATTTTGACTCCGGAACAAAAATTCTTCGGATGGCTGTGCATTTCTGGCCGGTCTTAACGGTCATTTCCTTTCTCACTTCTTTACGGCGCGTACGCACGATAACGTTCTCTTCTTCACGAACCGCGGTCGCGTCTTCCAGACGAAGGTGCACGAGATCCCGCAGGCGACACGAACGTCAAAGGGCCGCGCCATCCAGAACTTCTTGGAACTTCCAGGGGAGGAGACACTGAGCGCGATCGTCACGTATTCCGCAAAAGGAGCAAAGAGCATGGACAAGAAATATCTCATG
>JAATGW010000740.1 GCA_015654495.1 Chitinophagales bacterium | reverse complement strand
GGCTTACGCCCTGCGCTACAATATTCACCGTTCCTACGGAACTGAAATATCCCAATTGTATTTGCCTTTCACTTCTTACTTCGTACCTCGTACTTCTTACCCAGGGTTGAAACCCTGCGCTATAAAATCATCGTTCCTACTGAACTGAAATATCCCGATTGTATTTGCCTTTCACTTCTTACTTCGTACCTCGTACTTCTTACTTCACAAAGGGTGCCCCATCTCCCAGTGTAATCCAAAAGGATCCACTACCCTTCCCAGGCGCCATCCGTATTCTTCTCCGACAGGAACAACCGCAATAGCACCGGCGGCAACTGCATTGTTAAATACCGTATCGGGATCGGATACAACCAACACCATCCGGATATTTCCTGCCATATGTTCCGCATTGATTTCACCCGCATGCGGACCGCTGATCCAGATCGACGCCTGTTCAATTTCAAGTTTTACCACAAGCCCATCGCCTGTATCCATGCGATAAGTTTCAATGGCATTAAAGGAATTTATATAAAAATGAACGGCCTCTGTTGCATTCTGAATACTGAGCCAGGGAGCAAGTGTGGTTGGAAATTGTTTTGACATAAATAATTATAATCAGTTAACATTTTAATAGCCCGCAATGGTTCGGAATGTAAGGTTCACGCGGGGTTTCTTCACAAGTGATGATGGTGGCAGGCGATGCAGCCAATTATCCTGAGTCCTTCCTTTCATCATAAGCAGACTTCCATGCTCAAGTAAAAGATCTACTCTTTCACCGCTTTGTTTATGCTTAAAACAAAATTTCCTTGGCGCACCAAAACTCAAAGATCCAATCGCAGCATTCTTTTTCAACTGCTTTTCTGCATCACTGTGCCATGCCATGCCTTCATCACCGGAATGATAAAGGTTAAGCAGACAGGAATTAAAAGTATCACCGGATTTTGATTCAACAGCTTTTTTTAAATCAACTAAAGTCCTGGTCCAGCCCAAGGCAGATTTTGTCGTATTTGAATAAGTATATTCAAACCCTTCATCCCCATACCAGGCAACCTTTCTTTTTGTAATTATCTTTTTCCCAAAAATAACTGCTTCATCATTTTTCCACTCTATTTCATTTAAAAGTATCTCCAGGTATTGGTCTGCTTCCTTTGCAGAAAATATTCTGCCATAATAGTTTGCTATCCCATCCCGGCCAAGCAGGTTAAACTCCGCGTCCGGACTACTATTGAATAGATCCATTTTTCCAGTTATTATATTCTGCCCGCATACAGTGTCCGCATAGCCTGTATCCGCCCATGACTGCTTCTTTTACCGTGCTGAAAAAAATCCTGTTTTCTTTTTTCAATCTTTTTCCTGATCTGCATTGCAACGCGCCGAAAATCTTCAGTTTTCTGTTTCCTGCAAAACAAATCGAGCCACTGCGAATCCTGCTATGGAGCTCCAATTGGTCTATTGAATGGTGTTCTGCAATCATTCAGTTCAATGCATCATGAAAAATAATTCCGAGTGTGTATCGTTCACCCTTTCTTACCTCACTTACACCGTGTTTCATTTGTACCCGATAGAAACCCCGGCTACCCTGAACCGGCCTGAAACTTGTTGTAAAAATAATCATATCTCCTTTGCCCGGATTCAATACAATTGCCTTCGACTGTGCCCTCGGGATCTGCTGGGCAAGTACAAATTCTCCACCTGCAAAATCAGTTTCGGGGGCTGACAAACAAATGACAGCCTGCATCGGAAAGTAAACAGAACCATATAAGTCCTGATGTAAAGTATTATGACCACCCTTGCCATACTTCAGAATAAGCGGAGTGGCTTTTTGCTGATTATTTTCCCTGCATAGTTTCAGCATTCCTGAAAATCTTTCCGGATATACAAGGTCGATTTTCAACTCCTGCATCCAGGTATTGGCCACAGGCGCAAGCTGTTCATAAAGTTTTTCACGCAGATCAGTTATTAGTTCCGGCAAGGGGTAGTCGAAATATTTGTATTCACCCAAACCAAAACGATGGCGTTCCATTACAACTGTTTTCCGGTATAAGTTCTCCGAATAATAATTTTGTTTTAATACATCACATTCAGCAGCAGTAAGAACAGAGGGTAAAATAACGTACCCATTTGAGTTGATCGAATCCCGGGTAAGTCGCCAATCAATATTTTTCTGAATATCAGCCATCATATGTAATTGAAATCAACCATTGATTTTTGCACCTTCAAATCCTATCATTGCAGTTTTCCGGGCAGGTCCCCACATATAACCACCAATTGCTCCCGAGGATTGAATAACACGGTGGCATGGTATAAGATAGGCAACGGGATTATTTCCGATTGCTGTACCAACTGCACGGGATGCATTCGGACTGCCAATCTGCTCCGCAATTGAACCATAGGTCGATAAATTTCCGAGAGGAATTTTTAATAAGGTTTCCCACACCTTCAGTTGAAAAGGAGTTCCTTTCAGGTGTAGTTTTATCTGTGCAGGTTTAGTCCAGTCATATTGAAAAATAAACAGCGCATTCTGCTGCAGCATATCCAGCTTTCGTGAAAACGATGCATCCGGAAATTGTCTTTTTAAAATTGTAAAAGCAACTTCGTCATCATCACTGAAGGCCATATGACAAATACCCTTCGGAGTCGAAGCAACCAGAAGATTTCCAAATGGACTTTCTGCATAGCTATAATTAATCTGCAGATCTCTGCCGCCATCTTTATATTCAGCGGGAGTCATGCCTTCGATACTGATGAACAGATCGTGCAAGCGGCTGGTTCCCGACAAACCTGTTTCGAAAGCAGTGTCAGAAACGGAATTTTTATTTTCTTTCAGCATTCTCTTTGCATATTGAATGCTGATATACTGCAGAAATTTTTTAGGACTTGTCCCTGCCCAATCCGTGAATATCCGCTGGAAATGCGAAGGACTTAAAAACACTTTCCCTGCAATGGTATCAAGATCCGGCTGATCCCTGAAATTTTCCTTTATATAATTGATCGCTTCAGCAACCCTTTCAAATTGTATTGATTCCTGCTCTTTCATTTAATTCAGATTTATATCACAAACTTCGCAGATCCTTTGTTAACGGGAAATCTGAAATATGCTGAAATCAATAAACGCAAAAAAAAAATCCGGCATATCTCTTTACACAAAATATGCCGGAACTTCATCAGATCACAAACCTGAACCCGATTCCCAACCAACCCTGTTGTGAGCCGCTGCTAAGGCTGGAATAAGCTGAAAAATCTCTGGTCTTGAAGTCGCTTGCCGGAGTAGTACGGTTATTCAGCTTTGTTACAAAATACCCGACACTCACTATGTTAGGAAATGTTAATTCAATCTGCAGCTTTTTAAATACGCTGTAGGAAAGACCTGGCGTGACTGAAAGATAAGCCCCGTTCCGATCGTATTCATAGCCATCGGTTGAAGATTTATAATTGTATTTTTGAACTGAAGTAGTATATGCAGCTTCGATCCCCGCAAAAAAATAAAAATCCTTTAAAATAACTTTATAGTACCGGTAGAATGCTCCAATGTCAAATTGATTTGTTTTCGTATTGAATGTATCAATACCATTATAAAAGTTTTCCTGTTTTGAAGGGGAATACCTGACGAATAGGCCTGCTGCATTATTTTGTTTAAATGCCTTCCCAACAGATAGACCGAAAGCCCCGCCTGTACTGGATTGCTCAACAGATCCCGATTCCGTTTTTGTATTAGAGAATGACAATTGCCCCCCGATGAGATAGGATCCTTTGTTAATCTGTGCCTGCGTGAAATGGGAAATTACAACGGCGAAAATAAATAAGTAGAGTTTGCTCATGAAGTTAAGTTTTGTTTTAAGCAGACAAAACTTAAGTCGAATATGATGTTAACCAATTCATAATTCGGGTATTTTTCTAAAGACTGCATTTTGTATTCAGATGCAGAAAATTATAATAACCCGTAGTAAGGTTCCGGTAAGGGCTATACGAAACTTCTTTTTTCCGGCCATTCACCTTTTAGTTTACGGAGAAGGATAATCTGCCCGGTATGATAGGCATCGTGTACGATCAGATTCATGAATTGCGCGCCTGCAGCTTCTTTAGGTAAAGCCTTGTCGAGATCTGCATCATTCAATTTGGAAAGTGCTGCGAATAGTTCTGAATGAATACTGAAAAGTTTTTCTACCTCAGCCTGCCAGTCCGCTTCTGAATTCCCCGTAACACGAAATGTATCGTCATTTGTTCCCAGCGAAAGATCTTTTTCTCCCTTCAACCTTTTGAGCAATCTTTCTTTGTAAAAATTAATATGAGTAACAGTTTCCCAAATGGTATTCGAGGCAATTCCGGGAGCACGCCAGTTGGCAAGTTCCACATTTACATCTTTTAATGCATCAGCATAAGGCGGATACCATCCTTCTTTTTCCGCTGCCAGTTTCCAGAATTGCAGTAAAACGGATCTGTTATCCATGAAGCAGTATTTGTATGCAAGATGGGAATTTTTGGGTAAGTTATAAAGTTGTTAAGTTTTACGTTATACGTTTTACGTTATACGTTATACGTTTAACGTT
>JAATGW010000275.1 GCA_015654495.1 Chitinophagales bacterium | reverse complement strand
AATATTGAAAAACTACAAAAGGCAAAAGCGGAATGAAGAAAATTAGCAGTCACTGGTATTTCGCAGCACTGATCGTATTTGCAGCATGCACAAACAAACCTGAAGTAAAAGCAGACACGATTGTTAAAGGCAGGATATGGACCGGAAACAGCAGTAGGCCATGGGTGGAAGCGTTGGCTATTTCTGCCGATACTATACTTGCTGTTGGAACATTTGATGAAATCAAAGTTTATTCCGGAGATTCTACCAAATTAATTGAAGCAGGTGATGATGAATTGATAACCCCCGGATTTATTGATTGTCATACTCATTTTATTGATGGAGGTTTTAAGATCGCTTCTGTGCAACTGCGCGATGTTAAAACGCCTGAAGAATTTATTCGCCGGATTGCGGAATTCGCGGCAAAGCAAAAACCCGGAACCTGGATATTGGGCGGCAACTGGGATCATCAGAACTGGGGCGGCCAGCTTCCCGAACGAAGCTGGATTGATTCAGTAAGTCCCGATAATCCGGTGTGGATAAACCGGCTTGATGGTCACATGTTACTTGCAAATACAGCTGCGCTTAAATCGGCGGGAGTAACCGAAAATACCAGGGATATATCCGGTGGTTCAATCATCCGGAAGAATGGAAAGCTGACGGGTTTGCTGAAGGACAATGCGAAGGAACTGGTTGAAAAATATGTTCCTGCACCTTCTGACGAACAGAACGATGAAGCTTTAGCTGCAGCGATGAATTATGTTTCTTCCAATGGAGTTACTTCGATAGTAAGTATGACCGGAACTACCCAGAGTGATTATTTTGATGTGTACGAACGCGCACACAATCAGAAAAAACTGATCACCCGTGTTTATGCAGCATCAATGCTTGACGACTGGGCAAAGCTTTCCGGAAGAATAAAAAAGTCAGGTAAAGGCGATCAGTGGTTTAGTATCGGCGCGCTTAAAGGATTTGTAGATGGTTCCCTGGGGTCGCATACAGCAGCTTTTAAATATCCTTATTCTGATGCACCTGCGGATTCGGGCTTTTTTGTTACAGATACCAGTTTATTATACAGTCTTGTAAGATCTGCAGACAGCGCAGGTTTACAGGTATTTGTTCATGCCATTGGCGACCGGTCAATAAATGCCCTGCTGAATATTTTCGAACGTGTGGAGAAAGAAAATGGTCCGCGTGACAGGCGATTCCGGATGGAACATGCGCAGCATATCGATCCTGCAGATTATTCAAGGTTTGCAGAACTGCAGGTGATTCCAAGTATGCAACCATATCATGCAATTGATGACGGTCGCTGGGCCGAAAAGTTTATAGGTCATCAAAGGGCTCAGGGCACGTATGCATTCCGTTCATTGCTTGACGCGAAAGCTGCGCTCGCTTTTGGGAGCGACTGGTTTGTTGCGCCCGCTTCTCCTATGGAGGGAATTTATGCTGCAGTTACCCGCCGTACAATTGATGACAAGAATCCGGATGGATGGATTCCTGAGCAAAAGATCACTGTGGAAGAAGCATTGAAAGCATATACATCATCGGCGGCATTCGCGATTTTTCAGGAGAAAACAAGAGGCTCGCTTGAAGTGGGTAAACTGGCGGATTTTGTAATTCTGGAAAAGGATATCACAAAAATAAATCCGGTTGATATCCGGTATGTGAAAGTGATGAAAACATTTGTTGGAGGGAAAGTGGTTTACGCCAATAATTGAAAGGGTTTAATCAGGGCTGCTGATTAACGCAGAAAGGTAACCTGGGCAAAAACACCTCCGAGGTCTTCATTGCGTGCCTACGGCACTTGGATTTTTACCTTTATTTTTTTACGCCGGGTTCAAACCCGGCGCTATAGATTGCACCGGGCCTGACGGCACTGCATAGATCGAACTACCTGATAATTTTCAACCAGGAATTGTTGTAAGATTTTGTATTTTCTTATGGCCAAAAAAATTTTTATTCAATAATTTTTGATTCCAATATTTCTTTAATCGTCTTAACTCTTTTCTGGTGGTAGAATGCAAAGGCAACGCGATTTCGAATGGAATTTATTCCCGGTGCTTTTCTTGACTAGTACAAGGTTGTGTTTGTATCGGGTATTTTTTTAAAGTCAATTGCTGTTCTCGTTGATCTAACGCAGTTTTATTCTATTCTTAGGCCTTTTCACGTATGACAGTCAGCTTGATTTTTACAATGGGTCTATATTTCCATGTCATTTAGTTAAGGATTATTTTATTAAAGACAAGGCCAGGAAGACGTGAAGACGCCTGTCCGAGATGCGCCTAAACTGCTCGCGTGCGGAGGCGCAAGCGTAAACGAAGTGAAAGTGGAAAGCAAATTGGAAAATTCCCCCGGGCATTCTTTCCCGGCTCACCTTCCCGGCATGTATTCATTAAAGCATGCTTAACTAAATGACATTGGACTATTGTCCGGAATTCCATGCCTTCAAAAAATCCTTAATTTATAGACTTCAATCCAATAGTATTTGGGTTATTTCCTACAGGTTTGCGGGCATAAGCAAATGAACCTATTAGAATTTAGTTTTTTGTAATTTCTTAGCCCCGAAGGGATGTAAGACAACAAAAACAAATGCCAGTAGTATTTGGGTTATTTCCTTCAGGTTTGCATGTATTAGCAAATGAAGATATCAGAATTTATTTTTTTCGTAATTCTTAGCCCCGAAGGGGTGTAAGATCACAGAAAACAAATGCCAGTAGTATTTGGATTATTT
>JAATGW010000072.1 GCA_015654495.1 Chitinophagales bacterium | reverse complement strand
GGAACTAAAAGAGACAGAAGAAGTAGATGATTGTGGTAGTATTGAAACGGTGAATAAACTAATTGAAATCGAGGCCGATCTGGAAGACATTACTTCAGCCAGTTTAACAGGTGATATCGAATTTGTCGGAGAACTGGAACAGGATAATGGCGCGATAAAAGAATTTGTATATAAAGGCGCATTTGTGATTGTTAATGGTAAACTTGAACTGGCATTGACTGGTGAATATGATGACGAAGAAACCGATGAAGTGGTGCTGGAACTGGAAAAATAGTAGTCAATAAAGCAGGCAGCAGAATAAATTAGACTATTTCAAAAGCCCCGGCTGAGCCCGGGAAAAAGAGAACAGTAATTAGCAAAAATGAAATTCATTATCAATATTTCTTCGGTTTTAATATTTGCGATATCGGCGTCATTATTTTCCTGCAATGAAACAACAAATGGCAAGGAAAAACCAGAACCGGCTGGTGATGAAAAGTCTGATTCGATTGCAGTGCTTCAGCCACTGATCATTACAGATACCGTTCCGAATGATTCTGATGATCCCGCCATCTGGATTAACCCTTCCGATCCTTCAAAGAGCCTTGTGCTTGGAACAGACAAAGATCCGAATGGGGGACTTTATGTTTTTTCACTCGACGGCAAAATGGATTCTGCCCGATCAGTACGCGGACTGAAGCGCCCGAATAATGTCGATATCGAATATGGATTAATGCTTCAAGGGAAAAAAACAGATATCGCTGTAACGACTGAGCGCCTTACTCATAAGTTGCGTATTTATAGTCTGCCTGAAATGATCGCGATTGACAATGGCGGTATAGAAGTATATCGCGGTGAAAGGGCCGCCGGATTCCGGGATCTGATGGGCATTGCCTTATATAAAAATCAAAAGGGAGAAACATTCGCTATTGTGGGGCGTAAAACCGGGCCGACAGACAGCAACTATCTCTGGCAATATCAATTGAAAGATAACGGCAAGGGCCAGGTGAAAGCAACACTGGTACGAAAATTTGGAAAGTATAGTGGGTTTAAAGAAATAGAAGCGATTGCAGTAGATGATGAACTGGGATATGTTTACTATTCCGATGAAGGCCGCGGTATACGAAAATATTATGCCGATCCTGCAAAGGGGAACGACGAACTCGCATTCTTTGCTCAACAGAAAGTAAAGGAAGATCATGAAGGGATTTCGATTTATAAAACCGGGGACAGTACAGGGTTTATTCTGTTATCCGATCAGCAGGCGAACCAGTTTCAGATTTTCCCGCGCAATGGCATTCCAGGTCATCCGCAAGAACACCCGCTTCTAAAAATAGTAAAGGTTGCCGCCAATGAAAGTGATGGCAGCGAAACAACTGCCATAGCATTGAACGGTAATTTTCCCCGTGGGATTTTTGTTGCGATGAGTGATAATAAAACGTTTCATTTTTATAAGCCGGAGGATATCCTCGGAGACCTGATAAAATAGACCTCGGAGGTATTTCTGCCAGGGTTGTATACAGGTTTGTTGATAGAGCGCTAATTACTTCCAATGCTGAATTTCGATCGGCTTAGGAAAAGCCTTGGAGCAGGGAATTTTTGACTTATTACTTAAAACCCTTGCACCTGTCAGGGGCTCTCATCCGCTTAGTATTGAAGTTGCATAACAGTCTGATTTACCAGAGCCGTTAGGCCCGGTTTCTCCTAGCCCCGGGATAGTTCCCGGGAGATTTCAATCCCTGGTAAAGAATCACAGGCTCCCTGATTTTTTGGAGTTTGGGAAAACACAAAACAGCATACTCAGAATTGAAAATATTCTGCTTTAATCAGCAGAACCTCATTAATTTTTCTTAAGAATATCCTGAAGTTTTGCTCTGAGT
The DNA here is from genome assembly GCA_015654495.1 of Chitinophagales bacterium. Taxonomy (GTDB): domain Bacteria; phylum Bacteroidota; class Bacteroidia; order Chitinophagales; family Chitinophagaceae; genus Pollutibacter. The sequence goes on along the minus strand of JAATGW010000072.1, from coordinate 1,258 downwards.
TCTTTGGAATGCAGGTCCTTTGCGATTATTATTCCGTTTTTGTCTATGAGGAAATTCGCTGGATAGTATGAAACGCCATAAATCAATGCAGCCTGGTTTTTGTCTCCTCTCATGTCACTCACATTTTCCCAGGTAATCTTATCCGTGCGGATAGCATCAATCCATGCTTCTCTTTTTTCCTCTGCCGCCACACCCAGGATTTCAAATCCCTGTTTTTTGAAATCATTGTAAATTTTCAGTAGCTCCGGGTTATCTCTCCGGCATGGTCCGCACCAGGAACCCCAGAAATCAAGCAGCACAATTTTCCCTTCAAAGTCAGAAAGCTTTATCAGTTTTCCATCGGGATTAGCCTGATTAAAGTCCACATACCTGTCACCAATCTTCAGGTTTTTATTAAGTGAAATAAATTCATTGATACTTTTCCCATACAAACTTTGCTTCATCTTTTCTGAAAGCAGATTATAAAGCATAGACGCAGTGTCTTTTCCCCAGGTGGAAGCATATACATTCAGAAGGTTTGCACCTGCAATTGAATTGGGATGTGATTCAATAAAATGGATATAGGTTGCCGGCTTGTCACCATTGACTTTGATTAATTCCGCAAGTTCTATCTCTTCGTCCTGTGTTTTAGATCCCGCGATCAAAGCTTCACGGAATTTACCTTTCTCTGCAGTAAAATAAATGCCGGTATTTTCAAGCCAGAAATATTTATAATCACTGAAATCGGATGTTCTTACCATTACCCTCACAACCGGTTCTTTCAATGCACCGCTAAAGCTAAATTGGCTGTTTTTCGTAATTACAGAATCAATAGATGTGCGGGGTGAAACTGACAGATTATCGAGATACATCAAGGTGCCGTCCGGTATTCCGGAAAGCTTTCCTTTTATTTCAAATTTCGTGTTGGCAGGTTGGGAAAAACAGCCACCAATAATTCCGCAAATACCCAGGATTAACAAGATTGTTTTTCTCATAAAGAATCTTTTTGAATTATCCGAAGATGGATGCAAATACATAATCTACGAACTTATTCGTATAAAAGTACAACATACTTTATAACTCCAAAATTTTTTTCAGAGAAGAATCTGCTCCGGAAATTTCAAAATTGAAGTAGTTTTTAGTTTGTAGTTTATAGGCAGGCAGGAGGCAGTCTCCCTATCAGCGCGACGCTAATGTTTTAGTGAAAAGCAGATTAGAAAAATCTTTCATGATTGATTTTAGGATATAGTTTTCCTGCCCGGATACGGAATGACGGGAT
>JAATGW010000559.1 GCA_015654495.1 Chitinophagales bacterium | reverse complement strand
TTAAAGATGGCAAAGGAATTTCCCAGGATAAACTTTTTGAAATTATATGGGATGATAAATCGATAAAGGATGCACGGAATAACTTTTCTGTAAACAGCCTTAAGCTGAAAGCAATCCTTGAAAAACTCGGAGATTGTCATGTAAGTCGTGAAACCGGAAAACTTCGTATCGAAATTGAGAATGATTCTGTTTGGGTGGACTTCCAGCATTTTATGGAACTGATCCATCAGAAAAAAAATATAAGTAAATCGTCCGTCGCGTTACTAACGCAGATGCTTCATCGTGGCACATTCCTCGGCCGGCAGAACTACAATTGGCTTGAAGATATCAAGTCTGAAGTTTCCGGATCGATCATTGATACACTTGTCAGTTATCTGGAAAAGTCGGACATCCCGACCGAGGCCGAGTTTATAATTAAAACCGCAAATGTGATATTTCTTTCAGATCATCTCAATGAAGAAGCATTAACCTATAAATGCCGGAGTCTGATCTTCCTGGGGCGTCATGGGTTGGCGAAAGATACCTATGCCAAATTCACGAAAGAATACAAAGAAAATTACGGTCAGGAATTTGACAAGAGTTTTGCACAGGTTACAAAACAGTAATAAATTTTCATCTTTTATAGAATATTTTAATATAAAAAAACCAGGTACACCTGCGTCTTACTCCGCAGCTTTTCTGTGTAAAGGTCATCGAAGTTTAACCGCAGGCAGCATAAAATAGCGGCCTGCATAAGACCCAAAAGGAATTCAAAACCGGCCGATCTTCAATTCCGAAACGAAAATTTCGATGAAATCGCTGTTATAAAATCAACTTTTGCATTTATTTTCTATAATTTCTGCAAATGCAAGTTTTGATTCAAGTGATTGAAAATCAAATTAAAACACAAACTAATTTTCGACCCGACCAGGGTATCTGAAAATTAATTCCGCATTAATGGGTTTGTTAAGACCCCTATTAATGCTTCCCGGTTTATTTCGTAAGCTAAGTTCAACGAAACTCTGCTGTATGAAAAAATCAAATGCCTTCCTGAGCAATGCTCTGTCCCCGAAACTGTCTTTAGCATTCCCCGTCTTTCATTTCCGGAATTGTTCTACATCACTTTAAAAAATTAAATATCCGTTGAAATGAAAGCTTCTTCCCTGTTTTTTATTCTTGTTTTTACTGCAGCACTTACTGCGGCTCTGTTCTCTCAGCGGGTTGCCAGATCTAACGCCTCCTATATCGATCCGAGGATTGGAAATGTAGGACAACTACTGGAACCCACCCGGCCACTGACCCATCTACCCAACCAGCTGATCCGTTTTGCTCCGCAACGCAGGGATCATTTTGACGACCAGATCAGTAGTTTCCCGATGACGATAGTCTCTCATCGCCTGGGGCAGGTTTTTTCTGTAAAACCTGCAATTGATGAAATTACCGCAGCCAGCTGGCAGGGGTCACTTACCTGGGATTACGAACTTGAAGTAAACCGTCCCTGGTATTATTCCACCTATCTCATCGAAAAGGAAATCACAGTTGAATTCACTCCCGGTAAAAAAGCCGGCATTTTCCGCTTTCAATTTCCAGAAGGAACCCATCCTTCCATTTTATTTGGAACTTATAACGGCGGTGTCAGTAATTGGAAATTTCTTTCAGATCATTCGCTTGCAGCAACTGAGATCTATAATGGAGATATAAGGGTATATGTATATGCTGAATTTTCAAAACCTCTTAGAAAGGGAGTAATTGAAAATAATCAGGTGGTAGAAAAAAATACAATTGAATCAGAGGGCTCCAGATCCTGGATTCAATTTGCAAAGGGCACAAATAAAATTGAGCTCAGGTATGCCATCAGCTATATAAGCGCTGAACAGGCGAAGAAGAATTTTGATTCAGAACTCACTGATACCGGTTTTGAAGATCTGAAACAAAAGGGTGAAAAGATCTGGGATCAAACCATGAACCAGATTAGTGTGCAAGGTGGAACTGAAGCCCAGAAAAGAAGTTTTTATACAGCATTGTATCGTTGCTATGAAAGAATGGTGGACATCACTGAAGATGGATCCTACTATAGCGGGTTCGATAAAAAAATCCACCAGGATACACGCACATTTTATACTGATGACTGGGTTTGGGATACCTATCTCGCTCATCATCCGCTAAGGATGATCCTCAATCCAAAACAGGAGGAAGACATGCTTGATTCTTATGTACGCATGTATGAGCAAGGTGGCTGGCTTCCCACTTTTCCGGTTTTGTTTGGTGATCATGCCTGTATGAATGGGTTTCATTCATCCATTGTTTTCCTGGATGCTTATCGTAAGGGGCTGAAGAATTTTGACCTGAGCAAAGCTTATGAGGGAATGAAGAAAAATTCTTCAGAAGCGACGCTCATTCCCTGGCGAAATGGTTCTAAAACCGATCTTGATGAATTTTATCATACAGCAGGATATTTTCCCGCCCTTCGCAATGGAGAAAAAGAAACAGAAGAAAAGGTTCATCATTTTGAAAAAAGACAGGCAGTAGCTATCACATTGGGCACCAGCTATGATGACTGGGCTGTAAGTCAGCTTGCAAAAGACCTGGGAAAAAAGGATGACGAAAAACTTTTTGCCGGAAGAGCAAAAAATTATCTGAATCTCTGGAATCCGGAGAAGCAGATGTTTCTTCCGAAAGATGCATCAGGCAGTTGGATAAATATCGATCCCAAATTTGATGGAGGTCCAGGTGGTCGCGACTATTATGATGAGAATAACGGTTATACCTACATGTGGCAGGTACAGCAGGATATTCCATCACTCGTAAACCTGATAGGTGGTAAAAATGCATTTGAAAATAAACTGGATCAGTTATTCAGAGAAGGCCTCGACCGATCGAAACAGGATTTCTGGTGCAAGTTCCCGGATGCTACCGGGCTTGTGGGTCAATTCTCCATGGGTAATGAACCCAGTTTTCATATTCCATATCTGTATAACTATACTGATGCTCCGTGGAAGACACAAAGTCGCATCCGCTTTTTACTGGACACCTGGTTCAAGGATAATATTTTCGGTATCCCCGGTGATGAGGATGGTGGTGGAATGAGTGCATTTGTAGTTTTTTCATCAATGGGTTTTTATCCCATCACTCCGGGCTCACCGGTATATACCATCGGAAGCCCCGTATTCAGCAAAGTTTCCATCGCATTAAAAAACGGAAAACAATTTACGCTCACAGCAAAAAACTGTTCTGTGGTGAATAAATATATACAGCGTGCAATGATTGATGGAAAGGAATTAAATACTCCATTTTTTTCGCATGAACAGTTAATGAACGGTGGAAATCTGGTTCTGGAAATGGGTCCGAAACCAAATAAGAGCTGGGGTATAGTGTCAAAATAAACAACAGAAAAACCAATATACTGATTCCACAATGTTTCTGAGTAACGGATAGAGAAAAGAATGGTTGTCGGGTACAGGCGCTGGAACAAAAGCGGAGTTAATCCCGCTTCCTTTCCGCCTCTCCGGCTTCCCGGCAATTGTATTCAAACCGAAACTAAATACGATTACACATTAAAACCCCGATCAACGATGCAAAACCAGTTTCTACCTCCTTCCTGAATGCAGTAGTACGAAAAATCTGAAGATCCGCTTCAAACTAAAACAACTAAATGCTATGAAATTAAACATGAAAAGAAATAATTCCGCCTCTACGGATCAAAGCGGGTTTGCAAAAATCATCCCGCTATATCCGAGGCGCAGCAAAAACCCATGGCTGTACATCAGCAGCCTGTTTGTGCTGCTGTTCCTGATTACATCCAGTGCTTTTGCACAGCAAAAAATCATTAAAGGTAAAGTTATCGATGTAAAAGATGGTTCCCCACTATCAGGCGTAACTGTAAGTGCCGGTACAGGCGCAAATATTGTATCAACTACAACCACGCCGTTGGGGGATTTTGCAATTACCGTTCCTGCGGCTACAACTGAAATCAAATTCACCTATGTCGGATTTGGTGAAATCGTGGAAAAGATCGGAAGCCGGACGGTACTCAATATCAGTATGAGTTCCACTGCAGCCAATCTCGGAGAAGTGATTGTGGTCGCTTATGGCACGCAGAAAAAAGCAACCCTCACCGGTGCAGTGTCACAGTTGAAAAACAGTGAGCTGATGACTACAAAAAATGAAAGCGTACCGAATATGCTTACAGGAAAAGTTCCTGGTCTGCGTATGGTACAGCGAACTGCAGAGCCTGGTGGTTATGAAAACTCTTTTGATATCCGCGGTTACGGTGCACCGCCACTTGTGGTAATCGATGGTGTTCCCAGGAGCGGATTTGAAAAAATGGACCCCAATGAAATTGAAAGCATCTCTGTTTTGAAAGATGCGTCGGCTGCGGTTTATGGAGTTCGCGCTTCAAATGGTGTTGTGCTCATCACAACAAAAAAAGGAGGAAGCAAGGAAGGGAAATTCGATATCAGTTATTCTTTCAACTATGCATTGCAGCAATTTCTGGGAATGCCTGAAGGGGTAGGCCCGGTGGATTACATGATGCTGTCCAATGAAAAAAAGAAACGTGCATTTGCCAGCAATTTTATGGGCAATGATGCGCCTGCCTATTCCTATGCTGATATTGAACCATGGCTGAATGGACAGTACCAGGGTGCAGACTGGATTGAAGCAGCATTCAAAACAACAACACCACAAATGCAGCAGAACCTCAGCATTTCCGGTGGTAATGATAAAATCAATGCTTTCGTCACTTTCGGTTATATGAAACAGGATGGTCTGTTGAAATCCAACGACCTTGATTATAGCCGCTGGAACCTTCGTTCCAACCTCAACGTAAAAATCACCAATAACCTGAGAGCACAGGTATTGCTGTCTGGTTATATGGATGAAAAGAATCAACCCTTCCAGGATCTGTGGACCATCTTCAAATACACATGGAACCAGATTCCCATTAACCAGATCTATGCAAATAACAATCCTGAGTACCTGAACATCATGCCTGATAATGCGAATCCGGTTGGTATTACAGATGCTTCAAAAGTGGGATACCGGACGCGTAAGCAAAGGAATGTACAATCGCAGCTAAACCTCGAATGGGAAATACCATGGGTTAAAGGTTTGAAAGCACGCGGTATGTTCAACTATGGCTATAATGTTGATGATAATACTGATTACAGGAAAGCGTATAACCTTTATAGTTATAATGCCGTGGATGATAAGTATATCGTGTCAACAGTTAATGGCCCTTCAAACCTCAACCGTTATTATGGCACTTCGTTTTCAACACTGGGTCAGCTTTCATTAAACTATGCCAATACATTTTATAAGGATCATAATGTGGGCGCTTTGTTATTGTATGAGCAGAGTCATTTTAAAAACGATAATTTCTTTGCAAACAGAAATATGTTGTTTGAAACAGATTATCTGTTTGGGGGACAAACCGATCAGCAGCAGGGAAATACAGCGTTTACCGCGTTATCAGAGGTGGCTACCAAGGCATTGGTAGCGAGGGTCACCTATGATTATAAGGGCCGGTATCTCGCAGAGGTCAGTGTACGTGAAGACGGATCCAATAAGTATAATCCGGAGCCAAGTTAATGGGGATTTTTCCCTGCCTTTCTGGTCGGATGGCGTATCAGCGAAGAGCCGTTTTTTCAGAAACTTGTTTCAGATGACATCATCAGCAACCTGAAAATCCGCGCTTCTTATGGTGAGATGGGATACGATGGCGGTACGGCATTTCAATACCTCCCTGGTTATATCTATCCGACTGTTGACGCAGCAAATGGCAACGTAACAGTAGGTACCATCTGGGATGGCCGACTGATCAATGGCGCAGTTACCCGTGGACTGGTGAATGAAGACCTGACCTGGTATACTTCCATTACAAAGAATATCGGTGTTGATTTTAATATCCTCAGAAATAAACTCGAAGGATCAATTGATTTCTTCAGAAGAGATCAGAATGGTCTTGTAGCAAAAAGACTGGGTCAGATTCCCGGAACAGCGGGAATTTCTTTTCCTGATGAAAACCTGAATTCAGACAGATCACAGGGTTGGGAAATCAACCTTCTGCATCGCGACAGGATTAGCAAGTTCGCTTATTCTGTAGGAGGTAATTTCTCCTACGCGCGTATGATGAACAGAACTGTTGTTCAGGCTCCTTTTGGTAACGCTTATGATCAGTGGAGAAACGGGCAGACCGACCGCTACAAGAATATCTGGTGGGGTGTTGATTATGCCGGCCAGTTTACAAGTTATGATCAGATCTATAAATATGAAGTGAATTCCGGCGGTGGAAATAACAATGTTGTTCCAGGTGACTATTATTTTGAAGACTGGAATGAAGACGGTGTGATCAATGGTGATGACTATCATCCAATCGCCGTTTATGATCTGCCACTGATCAATTTTGGTTTCAATATCAGCGCAAGCTATAAGGGGATCGATCTGAATATCCTTTTCGCTGGTGCTGCCGGAGCTTATACACAATATGCCGAACAGTATGCGGAGCCATTGATGTATGGTAGAAGCGCCCTGACAAAATTTCTTGACAGCTGGCACACTGTGAATCCTGACGACAATGTATTTGATCCCAACACCCAGTGGGTACAAGGTAAGTATCCGGCAATGGGATACAACTACGGTAATATCAACAATTCCACCAAGGCCGTGCTGGATGCCAGCTATGTACGGTTGAAGACGGTTGAACTTGGTTATACATTTTCGCCTGACCTTCTGCGTAAGGTGGGCGTGAAGAGCTTCCGGATGTACGTAAACAGTTACAACCTGCTGACTTTTACCAAACTTGAAGGTGTGGATCCGGAACATCCGGGTCAGATACCAACCGGTGATTTTCAGTATGGTTTGGGCGGATATAAGTATCCTCTGAACAGAACATTCAATCTGGGAGCAAGTATCACCTTTTAAAAATTTTGAACATGAAGAAATTGAGCAAATTATTTATAGCGGTGATCATGGGGGTGCTTGCATTTTTTACCTCCTGCCAGAAACTGGATATCAAACCGGTGAACCAGTTAAGCGATGATCAGATTTTTGGAAATGAATCCGGCATCAATGCATACCTCGCCAATGTTTACAGAAATCTTCCAATCGAAGATTTCAGGTATGGTCCTGCAACGGCAGATGGACTGGAGCCATCGGAAACGGGATTTAATCCTAAACACTCATGGAAACATTTTTATCATTCAGGAGCTGCAACCGGCGAAATGGTTGGTCCATGGGGAGGTCTTTCAATAGGCGGTGGTTTTGGCTACTGGCCATATGTAGATATCAGGGCTGTAAACTATTTCCTGGAAACACTGCCAAACTATAGTGCGAACTACACAGGCAATCGTGTTGACGAGTTATTGGGTGAAGCACATTTCCTTCGGGCTTTTTATTATTTCGGACTTGCCAAAAGATATGGCGGAATTCCGATCGTGAAAACAGTTCAGAACTATCCGCAACAGAGCATCGAAGAACTGAGTGTACCGAGGAACACCGAAGAAGATGTTTGGAACTTTATTGGTGATGAACTGGATCAGGCCTATAACATGATGCCTGAAACAAAAGTATCCGGAAGGGCTAACCGCTTCACCGCACTTGCTTTGAAGTCAAGAGCCATGTTGTACGCCGGAACGATTGCAAAATATGGCTCTCTGAATTTTGTAGAAGGCGATGCCCATGCACAGGGTTTTGTTGGAATTTCTGCTGATAAGGCCGAAGGTTTCTTCGCGAAGTCAATTGACGCATCAAAAAAGCTGGAAGGAAAATTCAGTTTGTATGAGGCAAGTGCTGACCTGGAGCAAAACTATGTTGATCTGTTTCTCGACGGGAACAACAAAAATAATCCTGAAATTATTTTCGTAAAGGGGTATAATCCCGTGCTTGATGTACAGAGTCCGCACAGCTGGGACGCTACATTTTCGCCTCGCTATTTTACCGGTGGCGGCGACCCTCGTTCATATCCCACGCTTGATTTTGTAGAGCGTTTTGGTGTGCTCGATGTGACTAATGCAGATGGCACGCCACGCCGTTACAATAATTTAAGTGAGGTTGGTCAGGGTCGTGAAGCCCGTTTGAAAGCAACTGTATTTTTTCCAGGTGATGTGTTCAAAGGAAGGGCTTTTGATGATCCGAGCAATACGGGTGTGTTTGATATCAGGAGAGGAATTTATCCTTCTTTCACTGGTAAGGCAGTTGATGAAGCTTATCTCACAGCTCCTGTATCACCCAGTGATCCCGGAACAGCGCGCCCGATGGATCAGCGTATCGGAAACAATGGTCAGCACCTGCAACTGGCAGATGATATCAATTCCAAATACGAAGGGAGAACAATTATCGGAGTTACAGGAATACGCACCGGCGCTGATAATATGACGCGTACCGGATTCTATGTACGCAAGTATATCAACTACAAAACTCCGCAGAAACAGGTGGATCTTTTTACAAGCAGCACACCATGGATAGAATTCAGGTATGCGGAAACACTGTTAAACAGGGCAGAGGCCGATATCGAGACCGGTCAGCTGGACGACGCACTTGTTTGCCTGCGGCAGATCCGCAGAAGAGCGGGTGCCACAGAGCCAACCCTTGCAGATATGACGGTTGAATTTGTACGCAACGAAAGAAGCAAGGAGCTCGCATTTGAAAATCATTACTGGTGGGATATCAAACGTTGGCGTGTAGCCGACAGCTGGCTGAACAATGCTCATTTCCGTGGATTAATGCCCTACTATGTTCTGAGTGAAGCCAAATACATATTCATCAAGGAAAGGGAAACATTCGATCGCAATTACAATTTCGAAAAGAAATTTTATTACGAACCGATTCCGCAGGGTGAGATCAATAAGAACAGTAATCTGGCACCGCAGAATCCCGGTTATTAATATCAAAGCACTTCAATAAAATAACTAGAATATGAAACGCTATAGTCGCGCAGTTATCTGGGGATTGTTCATCATGGCAGCGGTTTCTTCCTGTATAAAGAAAGACAATTTCGATGGACCAAATGCGTCACTCGAAGGAACAGTAATGGATGAAACAAATAAAATTGCTGTACAAACCTGCACAGGCAATTTTTCGATCCGCCTGGAGCAAATTGACTGGAGTGATGTTCCTACGCCTCAGAACATTCCGATCAAAATAGATGGAACTTATAAAAATTCAAAATTGTTTGCAGGACATTACCGGATATCATTGTTCGGAGGCGCCTTCTGGCCGACTGCTCCGCAGGAACTTGATATCAGGCAGGGAACAAGACTTGATTTCCAGGTTACACCTTATCTGTATATCAATGACTTTACCGCTGAGCTGATTGATTCTACAACACTTAAGTTGAAATTTTCACTTGCTGCTCCGATTGAGGGTATTCCTAACATCATCGATATACAGCCATACGTGAATACCACAACTATTGTCGGACCAGGGGCCTCCATCAGTCAGTATTCGGAATCAAGGAGGCTCACTCCAAAATCGCCGGCAACAGTTTGGGAATGGTCAACGATGACTCCGGCAGAGAAATCGCCTGAAATCATTATTCCAAATATGTTGAGAGGACGCACTTTTTATGTGCGGGTGGGAGCAAGGTTGGATGATACACAGAAAAACTCCAATCTATCACCGGTGATTGAAATAAAAGTACCCTGATAGTGAAAGCTAAATAATGCATGAATGAAAAAATCTGGAAAAATAACTCTCCTGCTCGTTGGCGCATTTCTGTTTATGAATTGCTCCAAAAGCCCCGGAGAAAATCCGCCTGATCCTCCCGATCCTCCCAAAGGATTTGTTTATGACACTACAGGACTGCTGTATAAGTCATATACAAAACTGGTGATGGCCGGCTACCAGGGTTGGTTTGCAGCAGAAGGAGACGATTCACAACGTGGCTGGTATCACTATCAGGGACCCGGTGGATTTTATCCAGGCAATACCAATGTTGATTTCTGGCCGGATATCACTGAGTATAGTAAGAAATACAAATCTCCTTTCCGGTTTGCAGATAACAGCGATGCCTACCTGTACAGCCCATACGATGCCGAAAGTGTCGATCTCCATTTTAAATGGATGAAAGATTATGGAATCGACGGCGTGCATATGCAGCGTTTTGTCGGCGAGATCAAGCCGTCCAACGCAAAAGGAAAAAGGCATTTCAACAAAGTGCTGGAAAATGCTCTTGCGGCTGCAAAAAAGTACGGCAGGGCAATCAGTGTGATGTACGACCTGAGTGGTTGTACCAGCGCCGATGTGGCATATCTCGAAGAAGACTGGAAGGAATTGCAAACCCTGTTTAAGTTGTCAGACAATAAGGTGAATCCCACATATCTCTATCATAACGGCAGACCGCTGGTAACGATCTGGGGTGTAGGCTTCAACGATAACAGAAAGTACTCGATAGAAGATGTAAACAAACTGGTGGATAAAATCAAAGGGTCGGATAACCGCTATTCAGTGATGCTTGGTGTGCCCTACTACTGGCGCACATTGGGATCTGATACCGAGAAATCGACCGCACTTCACGATCTGATCAAAAAATGTGATATCGTGATGCCCTGGGCTGTTGGTCGTTATGATTCCAAAGGGTATAACCTGCGCAATGTATATGATGACCTGCAATGGTGCAAAACCAATAAGGTCACCTATGTGCCATTGGTTTTTCCGGGATTCAGCTGGGCTAATATGCACAAGGATCCGGCAATCTATCATGCGATTCCGAGATTAAAAGGTGATTTTCTCTGGCAGCAGATTTATGGTGCAAAAGATGCAGGAGCAGAATCCTTGTATGTGGCCATGTTCGATGAGATCGATGAAGGCACTGCAATTTTTAAAACTGCTCTTGAAAAAAATACACCACTTAATGGTACTAATGGATTGAAGTTCGTGGGGATTGAAAATGACCTGACAACTGATTATTATTTGTGGCTTACAGGTCAGGGAGCCAACTGGTTTCACGGCTCCGGATCGTATGGAAGATCAAAGCCCTCGAGATAACATTATCGCATACCCTTAATGAAGATCTTTTTTTTGAAATTATTCAAATAACAAACGATTAAAATTTCAGCAAATGAAATTACTCCGGTCAATAACAGTAACAACGCTCTTTTTGCTGGCGCTTGGTATCACCGCTTGTCAGAAAGAAGAATTTCAATCCCGCGATACAAGCGGGTTAAAGCCGCCACCTCCTGAACCGCCACCACCAGTAGATCCTACAATGGTTAGTTTCGATCCTGCTGAAGCACTTGATAATTGGGAAATTGCAGGGCCTGGGCCGAAGAACGTTGATAAAACCAATAAGAAAGAAGGCGAAGCTTCATTAATGACGGCCATCATTACGGGTGAAGACTATATGCATTTCATCAAACGCAGACCCATGGCTGTGGATCCTAAGCTTTCAGAAGCAGATGGCCAGTTTGTTTTCTGGTTTTATGTTTCAGATATTTCTAAACTGAAAGATGATGATGGACAAATTGAACTGACAAGCTCTGGCCAGTCCGATAAAAATGAATACTCATGGAACCTGGCTTCAATAATTCCAACCCTTCAAACAGGATGGAATGAAATAAAATTGAATTTCAGTACAGCAGCAAAAGGTGGAGATGGCGGTCCGGATATTCATGCATTTAATTTTTTCCGGATCTATTTCTGGACAAAGGATAAAACGCATGCTGATGTGCAGGTGGGTGTAGACGATCTGCGGTTCAGAAAAATCCCGGAGCCTCCACCAAGTGCAGCAATAATGTTTGATCCGGCGGATGCGCTCGATGATTGGGAAATTGCGGGACCTGGTCCGAAAAATGTTGACAAAACAGATAAGAAAGAAGGAGTTGCTTCGCTGATGACTGCGATTATCACAGGCGAAGACTATATGCATTTCATAAAACGCAGACCTTCAATCGTTGATCCGGGTTTCACAGAATCAAATGGCCAGTTTAAATTCTGGTTATATATAGAAAGAGTAAGTGAGTTGAAAATGGATGGCCAGATTGAGTTGACGAGTTCAGGTCAATCAGACAAAAATGAATATTCCTGGAATCTTGATGGCATTATTCCAACACTGCACGATGGATGGAATGACATGACCCTGAATTTCAGTGCTGCAAATAAAGGCGGTGATGGCGGTCCGGATATTCATGCATTTAATTTTTTCAGAATCTATCTCTTTACAAATGATAAGACGCATACAGACATGAAGGTCGGTGTGGATTATCTGCGCTTTGTGAAGAAAGAAACGATCTCACTTTCCTTTGATCCTGCTGAAGCACTTGATGATTGGGAAATTGCATGACCTGGTCCAAAGAATGTTGACAAGACTGAAAAGAAGGAAGGAACCGCTTCTCTGACCAGTGCCATCATTACCGGAGAAGATTATATCCACTTCATCAAAAGAAGACCTACTGCAGTCAAATCAACAATAACAAAAGAAACCGGTCAATTGAAATTCTGGTTCTATGTTGAAAGAGCAGCTGATCTGAAACTTGATGGTCAGATTGAATTAACCAGTTCCGGTGAATCGGATAAGAAAGAATATTCATGGAACCTGGAAACACTGATACCTACGCTTCATGATGGCTGGAATGAAATGTTGCTGAATTTTGATACAGCAAATCTTTCGGGTGATGGTGGGCCTGATCTTTCGGCAGGATTTAATTTTTTCCGCATTTATTTCTGGACAAAAGATAAAACGCATACCGATCTGAAAGTCGGTATAGATGATATCCGCGTTCAGGAAAAATAAACTTCGTTTTGGTTAGCAGGTTCATTAGCAGAACATGAAAGAAACCAGTTCAGGTTTCTTTCATTTCTTTTGAATTTCTATATGTACTAACAAAATTGTATTGGCAGTATTCAGCTAACAGTAACTATTATGTGGAAATATTTATTTATTGCAGGCGGCTGGCTTATGCTTGTTTCGGGTTCCTGTCATAAAGAAGCGCAGGAGAAAAAGCAATCATCAGCTTTTGATACAGAGCATAAAAATCCGTTCATCACGGATATGTATATGGCTGATCCTTCAGCCCATGTTTGGGCGGACGGCAGATTGTATGTATATCCTTCCCACGATATTTCTCCACCGCGCGGATGTGACTTGATGGATCAGTACCATGTTTATTCAACGGATGATATGGTGCATTGGAAAGATCATGGTGAAATTCTACGCGCAAGCCAGGTTCCCTGGAGCACACCGGATGGCAATTTTATGTGGGCGCCGGATTGTGCATTCAAGAACGGGAAATACTATTTCTATTTTCCGCACCCTTCTGGAAGTCCATGGAACAGCACCTGGAAAATCGGTGTTGCCGCAAGCAGCAAACCAGCAAGTGATTTCACCGTGCAGGGATATATACAGGGACTTGAATCGCTGATCGATCCCTGCGTTTTTGTGGATGATGACGGCCAGGCATATTTCTACTATGGTGGAGGTGGCGTTTGTAAAGGAGCAAGGCTGAAGGAAAATATGATGGAGATAGATGGGGTAATGCAGCCAATGAAAGGACTGATCGATTTTCACGAGGCCACCTGGGTGCATAAACGCAATGGAATTTATTACCTGTCTTATTCAGATAATCACGACGACAACGGCCGCCATAACCAGATGCGGTATGCTATCAGTAATAGTCCGCTGGGTCCATGGCAATACAAGGGGGTATACATGGATCCCACTGATAGTTATACCAATCACGGATCTATCGTGGAATACAAAGGTGAGTCCTATGCATTTTATCATAACAGCTCCGTATCCAAACACGACTGGTTGCGATCCATTTGTGTTGACAAACTATTTTATACGAATGACGGTACTATAAAAAAGGTCATTCAAACAAAAGGAAAGGAATAAAGCATGGCTACAATTACTCGTGCATTGAAGCAATTTTCTTTTATACCATTTTGGCTATGCGTGTTGGCGATCACATTTGCTGCTTGTTCAAAAAATGAAAACCCTGATCCAGGTGGTGGTGATGATGACGATGATGATGAAGAGATCGTATGGCCGTCCCCGGAAGGCGATGTAGTTGGGAAAATAACGGCCGGATACCAGGGATGGTTTGCATGTAAAGGTGATGGATCACCTATGGATTTGTGGTGGCACTGGTCGCGCGACTGGTCGAAATCCCCTTCGCCGGATATTATCGGAATAAAATCCTGGCCTGATGTACGGGACTATGATCATTTATATCCCGTTAATTATCCTGCATTAGGTAATGGAGATCCGGCTACGCTTTTTTCTAATTTCAGTGATCAGACAATCGATGTTCATTTTTCATGGATGAAACAATACAATATCGATGCAGCTGCATTACAACGTTTCAATCCTAATGGAATTGAAGGTCCTATCCGCGACGCGGTTACTGCAAAAGTGAAAACGGCTGCTGAAAAATACCAGCGTAAGTTTTATATCATGTATGATGTAAGCGGCTGGACAAATATGCAGTCTGAAATCAAAACAGACTGGACGAACAAGATGAGTAAATATATAACCTCATCAGCATATGCAAAACAAAACGGAAAGCCGGTAGTTTGTATCTGGGGCTTTGGTTTTAATGATAGCAATCATCCCTGGAATGCAGATGTTTGTCTTGAAGTGATCAACTGGTTTAAAGATCAGGGATGCTATATCATTGGAGGCGTTCCAACAAACTGGCTTAGCCAGACCAGCGATTCAAGATCGAATTTTCTGAAAGCATATAAAGCTTTTAATATGCTTTCGCCATGGATGGTGGGCCGTATCGGTAATGCCACAGAATCTGACAGGCTTTTTGGACAGATCAACCGGCTTGATATGGATTATTGTAAAAGCAACGGAATCGATTATCAGCCATGTGTTCTTCCGGGTGATCTGCAGGAAAGGCAACGCGCGCATGGAGATTTCATGTGGCGACAATTTTACAATATGGTCCGGTTGGGAAGTCAGGGAATTTATATATCTATGTTTGATGAATATAATGAAGGCAACCAGATCGCAAAAACTGCCGAGGATATTTCTATGATTCCGGCTGGATCAGGTTTCTTAACATTGGATGAAGATGGTACTTCCTGTTCAGCGGATTATTATTTGCGCCTCACATCTGACGGAGGGAAAATGCTAAAAAAGGAATTGACATTAACTGCCACAAGGCCAACACCGGTAAGATAATATTTAAAAGAGGATAAGGAGCATCTGTAAAGCCATGCGCCGCGGTGCATGGCTTTTTGTTTTTAAAACCCTGAAAAACTTTTAATTCTGCACCGGTCATCTGACGGAAAAGCTGAATATAATGCCGTGTTTTTCAATCTTTCACTAAATACCAATCTAATCTTTATCCAAAACTTTGCTTTATAAAACCAGGATGCTATCTTTCCGCTTTATAACAGAACAAATGCCTGATCGTTTAGATTGAATTGTCAGGCGATTTAAACTGAAAATTTAGCTAACCTGAAACCAGAAATTGAAGTCACCTGATCCATGAAAAACTTAAAACAAAAAATCTTTTTAATATTTATTCCCTTTCTCATCATCGCTGCTGGTTTTATCGGCGGCTATACATTGCTAAACTGGCTGTTGTTTGTCAGGAATGATTATCATCCGTTCAGAGAAGATATAATTTCAATTTGGCTTCCATTCCTGCTGCCATGGGTTCCGATATTCATCTGGCTGAAACCACGTCTCAAATTACTTCGCATTACAAAGGAAAATGCTTCTTTTGCATTCCAGTTTATCGCTTCCTTCACAATTGCCATTCCGACCATGCTTGCGCAGAACTGGCTGGATACAGCAAGTGGAGAACTGACAAAGCTTGATTGTATATCGGAGATCCAGGAAAAAAAACTTACCAAATATTATGCACTTGAGAACTACTATATCGATAAGACAAATATTGGTACCTATTCGACCGCAGACGTCAGCGGTAAATACAGCAGCGACTTGAATTTCAGGATTTATATCGTGATGCCCGTTCAATGTAAAGCTGCAGATACCATCAAAGGCGAAAGTTCTTTTTTCCTCGGAACGAAATATATTAAAACCATTAGTAATCGTTTAAGTGACGAAGAAAAACAGGAACATTTCAAAACTTTTGCGGAAATAAGCCAGCTGGATTTTGACAATAGCAGTTTTCAAAATTTTGAGTATCTCGAGAGGACGGGAAACAGCATCGATGGGGAGGGATATTCAGAAGCTATGAAGAAGTGTAAGCTGGTCAGTCATCACGATCCTATTGCTTTTATTGAACATAAAGACCAGTTTTCTGAAAGAAGCGGATCTTCATTCGGGTGGATATTTAAATCTTTTGGAATTGGCCTGGTTGTGTGGTTTATCATGCTTTTAATTCCAAAATTACACCTGGCAAATGTCAGGAAACTGGAAAAAGGAGAAACAGAAAAGTCGTATGAATGGAGAGAAATGTTCGGTTTGCTTATTCCAAATCAAGCCCATTTTGTACTTCCGATCATCATCAATCTGAACCTGCTTTTGAATATCTGTATGATATGCGCCGGATTGGGTTTTGTTTCATTCAGGGCAGATGATCTTTTAAACTGGGGTGGAAACTACCGTCCATACGTAATCGAAGGCCAATGGTGGCGTTTGCTCACAAATATTTTTTTACATGGGGGGCTTATGCATCTTGTGGCTAATATGGCCGGATTGCTATTTGCAGGAATATTTCTCGAACCCCTTTTAGGAAGAAAACGCTTTTTAATTGTTTACCTGGTAACAGGCATTTTCGCAAGCCTCTCCAGCATCTGGTGGTATCATGCAACAGTAAGTGTTGGTGCCTCAGGTGCCATTTTCGGACTCTACGGTGTATTTCTCGTTTTAATGCTTCGTAAAATATTCTCGCCTGAATTCAGCAAATCATTTTTAGTTAGTACCGCAGTATTTATCGGAGCCAACCTCTTATTAGGATTTACCGGCGGGATAGATAATGCAGCACATATCGGTGGATTGGCCGGTGGTATAATTGCCGGATTTATACTGGTTCCTCAGCTAAAGAAGGAAGCTGAACTTCTGCATGCGGAATAATTCCAATAGCCTGTTCCGGGTGAAGGCGGCATATGAGTCAAAAATCAGGAATTTGACCCCTAAAAAAATTACGTGGGCCAAAAATCAAAAAAATGACCCACGTTCTGTTGATATGGGCGTATATTCGCTAAAATGACCCTCATCAGTGTCTGCTAAAATTCGCTTATTGCCGCTTTCTCAGGAACTGGAGACATAGGCGGTGCTAAAAAAACTTACAACTGCCAGGGCAGCGCTCGCCGGGCTTAATGGCATTGCTGAAAGCATGCCGAATGAAGCAATAATCATTAATACCCTTGCTCTGCAGGAGGCAAAGGACAGTTCCGCCATCGAAAATATAGTTACAACACACGATGAGCTGTATAGCAGCGACAGCCAGGCGGATAAATACACAAGCCTGGCAGCAAAAGAAGTATATAACTATGTACTGGCGCTGCAAGCCGGTTATAAAAAAGTAAAGGAGAAAGGACTGCTCACATCAAATAGTATTATCAAACTACAGTCACTGCTGGAAGACAACGATGCCGGTTTCCGTAAATTCCCGGGCACTGCGCTGAAAAATGAGCAGACCGGAGAAATAGTATATACGCCTCCCCAGAAGCATGAGGATATTGTAAGATTGATGCGTAACCTTGAGCAATTTATCAATGAACCCGGGAAGGCAGAAACAGATCCTATCGTAAAAATGGCTGTTATTCATCATCAGTTTGAAAGCATACATCCCTTTTACGATGGCAATGGCAGAACAGGCCGGATTATTAACATCCTCTACCTGGTAAAAGAAGGACTTTTGAAGTTGCCCATACTTTACCTGAGCAGGTATATCAATCAGAATAAAGCCGGTTATTACAAATTGTTACAGCAAACAAGGGAGACCAATAATTGGGAGCCATGGATACTTTATATGCTTACTGCTGTTGAGGAGACTTCGTTGCAGACCAGCTCAATTATCCGCGCTATAAAATCATTAATGCAGCTTCACAAGCAAAATATAAGATCTGAATTGCCAAATTTGTATAGTCAGGATCTGTTAAATAGTTTGTTCAAACATCCTTACACTAAAATTGAATACATAAAAACCGATTTAGACGTGGCCCGAAAAACTGCAGGACGTTATCTGGATCAGTTATGCGAGATAGGAATACTAAGTAAAAACAGGATGGGAAAAGAAAACTACTATTTTAATACCGGCCTTATTGATATATTGACGAATGTTGGCAGTCTGAAAACAGAATCGGCAATTCCGGACCAGATAAAAACAACGAACAAAAAAAAGAAAAACAGTATCAGCATCCGGCAATAATTAAATAAATCCAATTGTTCATCAATGGCTATCCGACAGCTTGCCGTGATTATGTTTACCGATATTGTCGGCTATACTGTATTGATGGGCAACAATGAAGAAAAGGCTTTTGAATTGCTTAACCGGAACCGCGCCCTGCAAAAACCCATCATCGAATCATTCAATGGAAAATGGATCAAGGAAATCGGCGATGGGGTGCTGGCAAGTTTCAATACGGTTACAGACGCTGTGAATGCTGCTATACAGATACAGGAACGTGCAATTGAAGAAAATAATTTTCAGCTGCGCATTGGTGTTCATCTTGGCGAAGTGGTATTTGAAAACGATGATGTTTTTGGTGATGGTGTAAACATTGCTTCACGAATTCAGTCAGTAGCTGCACCCGGAACAATTTATGTTTCAGAAACGGTTCATCAGAATATCTCCAACAAAAATTTCAGAACGGTTTTTCTTAAAACACAGGTCCTGAAAAATGTAAAAACACCTTTAAGAACATACCAGGTGCTGCTCAGTAATCAGGAGCCGGAACCGGTGACCGGAATGGAACCGGAGAGTACGGGCAATATTGCTGTGCTGCCCTTTATAAATATGAGCAATGATCCCGATCAGGATTATTTTTGTGATGGTATAACAGAAGAAATTATAAACGCTCTTGCGCAAATAGAAAAACTGCGGGTGATTGCGCGCACCTCTGTTTTTTCACTAAAAAATAAACAACTTGATATCCGTGAAATCGGACGGA
>JAATGW010000770.1 GCA_015654495.1 Chitinophagales bacterium | reverse complement strand
CTGGGTAAGAAGTACGAGGTACGAAGTAAGAAGTGAAAGGCAAATACAATTGGGATATTTCAGTTCCGTAGGAACGGTGAATATTGTAGCGCAGGGCGTGAGCCCTGGGTACGAAGTAAAAGGGCAAATACAATTGGGATATTTCAGTTCCGTAGGAACGATGAATATTGTAGCGCTGGGCGTAAGCCCTGGGTACGAAGAATAAGGCAAATACAATTGGGATATTTCAGTTCCGTAGGAACGATGAATATTGTAGCGCAGGGCGTGAGCCCTGGGTAAGCAGTAAGGCAAATAATTTTGTTGAGGCCCTATATTTCAATAGCCCACAACTAAAGCCGGGGGGAATCGTACGCGCCGGGGTTTGTCCGGATGAAATGTTCAGCAGAGTCAGCAGAGATGTATTTGCATTAAAATCAGGTTAGAGACATAACTTTAGATCGATAACAACCACCCCATGTACGACAATGCGCGGAAGCAAGTGTATGTCCTGATGCACCCTATTGCAGGAAACACGCGCCTGGATAAATTACTGAATATATTTCTCGTAACACTGATTTTGCTGAATGTAATTGCGGTTATTCTGGAAACGGAGCCAGGTCTCTACCAGAGTTACAAATTGCTATTCGACAGGTTTGATGTTTTTTCGGTAACCGTTTTTTCCATTGAGTATCTGCTCAGATTATGGAGTATTACGGTCGAGAAAAAATACAGTCACTGGTTCTGGGGCAGAGTGAAGTATATTTTTTCTCCCGGTGCAATTATCGACCTGCTCGCAATTCTGCCGTTCTTCCTTCATGCCCTGTTTATATTTGATCTCCGCGTACTGCGTATTCTCCGGCTACTCCGGTTTCTCAGGATCTTCAGACTTACCAACTATATGTCGTCGGCAAGAGTTGTTGGAAATGTTTTCAAGTCGAAGGCGCAGGAATTGCTCATCAGTCTGATTCTTACCATCGGCCTGATTATTATAGCCTCCTGTACAATGTATTTTGCGGAGCACCAGGCACAGCCGAAAGTTTTTACAAGCATACCCGCAACACTCTGGTGGAGCCTTGTTACGCTCACAACTGTTGGTTATGGAGATATGATACCTATTACACCATTGGGAAAATTTTTCACCGCAATAATTGCTTTAACCGGTGTTGCCTTGCTGGCCCTGCCTGCGGGGATTATTACAGCTGGCTTTCTGGAAGAAATCAGAAAAACAAAAAAACCACGGATGAATAAATGCCCGAATTGTGGTTTTGAATTTGATCATCCCGATCACGAAAATGATCATCATCACTAATACCAGGCAAATACTATTGTTTTAATTTCCTGAAAGGCTTTTTAATGAGGTAAACAAAGTCCTCATCCTTATCGCTTGGGTAGTACTGATCAAGTCCGTATTTGATATCTGCCCGGTTCATGGTTCTGAAAGTTCCGAACAGTCGGTCCCAGATGGAGAAAACAGCGCCATAATTACTATCAGTATATGGTTGTTTCCAATGATGGTGAACCTTATGCATATTGGGTGAAACAAAAACAAAACTGATTGCCTTGTCCAGCGCTGCGGGCAAGCTGATATTAGCATGGGTAAATCCGGTAATGAGCACCAGAAATGTCTGATAGATCATCACGGCATACATCGGAGCGCCTGATACAAATATGCCAATAAAGAAAAACAAACCCCGCCAGACACTTTCCATCGGATGATGACGCAGGCCTGTTGTTACATCCACATTATTATCAGCATGATGAATGATATGGAAGCGCCAGAACAAAGGTATCCGGTGTTCGATAATATGGCTGGTCCAGCCTGCAAAAAAGTCCATTACCAGTGCCGAAACCAGGATCGTCATAAAAACACCGGTGTTCAGCCAGTTGGTTAATCCAAATCCATGTTTATTGGTCCAGTCCGCAATCAGCACAACGAAAATGGCCAGAAAAGTGTGTATGATGAAATGAATTACTGTAAAAACGATGTTTACCGCCGCATGACGGCTTTTATTCTTCTTGTAGGTTAGATGTATATAGGGAACTGCAGATTCGATAAACCAGAGCAACATCAGTCCGCCCGCAAAAATAGCCAGTCGTTCAAGCGGTCGCTGTTCGAGTGACTGGAAATAATTGATTATGGCATTCACGTCCTGCGTTTACACTCAATGTAAAAAATTCGCTAGGATAAAAAAAATAAGACAAATACTGTTGCCGGCAGTTATAGGGAGATTTGAAATAATATGATCTGAGCCGGCCAAACATTTGTCTAATCCGGGCTCAGAAAACCAGTGGACACAAGAGGGGATCTACTGATTCAGCATAAGCGGCATCACCAGCATCAGTTGTTCTTCTGACTCATCCTGGTCAATGGGTTTGATAATTCCTGCTTTTGTAGGGGTTGACAATTCCATTTTCACTTCTTCGCTTGGAGTGCCGTTAAGCATTTCAATCAGGAATTTTGCGTTGAAGGCGATTTGCATATCTTCTCCTGAATACTGGCAACTCATGCGTTCTGTGCCTTCAAAACTGAAATCAACATCCTGTGCAGTCAGCTGCAATTGATTCCCGCTGATATTCAGAGCTACCTGATTGGTGCTTTTATTACTGAATATGCTCACGCGGCGGAGTGCTGATTGAAAATCAGATCTTGAAACCGTAAGTGTATATGGATTATCTACAGGGATAACCACCTTATAGTCGGGGAAGCGGGCATCGATCAAACGGCATACCAGCTGGGTACTACCATGATCTACAAAAAGGTGATTACTATTATAGGAAATTTTAAGTTCGTCTTCATTGTCCGGAAGCGAATTCCGCAACAGGTTCAAAGGTTTTTTGGGAACAATAAAATGATCAGCTTTCGGGCAGCTTACATCCTTTCTTTTGTATTTCACCAAACGATGTGCGTCTGTGGCAACGGTGGTAAGGCTGTTTT
>JAATGW010000632.1 GCA_015654495.1 Chitinophagales bacterium | reverse complement strand
TGCCGGAATAATTGCAGGGTCTTGCTGGCAATGCTGGGGGGCATCGGCGCGCCGCCATGATAAACTTCCGTGATCGCTTCCAGTATTTTAAGCGGGGGGGACTTTTTGAGAATGTACCCGTCTGACCCGGATTGAATGGATTCAAATATTTTATCTTCATCCTCAAACACGGTTTGAATTACGATGCGGATATCGGGATAATGTTCCTTGATGATACGTGTAGCCTCTATACCATTGACACCTGGCATGTCAATATCCATCAGTATAACATCCGGTTTACTGGAACCGATTTTGAATAACAGATCGTTGGCACTGTCATAAGCACCCACACACACCAGGCCCTGTGTACCGTTTATGAGTTGGTAATAGCCGTCCCTGAGCAGGTAATTATCCTCGAATAAAGCAACCCTGATTTCTTTTTCCATTAATGCGAAAATGTATTCTTTTTTTTCAAACCTTACTACCCGTAAGGGTGGTTTGGAAAATTCTCAAAACCGGCGCAGCTGGAGACTTACCCTCGTTCCGCCGGAAGAGATGTTTTCAATTCTCAGTTTACCGCCGATCTCCCCCGCCCTGTTGATCATATTAGTAAGGCCATTGCCGGAATTTCTTTTTTCTTCCAGGTTAAATCCCATTCCATCATCAACAATGTCCATTAACACCCAACCTTCTGTTTTGTGTAAGGTCACTGTTACGGCAGAAGCACCTGAATATTTGTAAGCATTATTAATCGCTTCTTTGTAAATAAGGTAAATGTTTTTTCGCTCCTGCATGCTGAATTTCAGTTTCCTGGTTTTTTCATCTGCTTCAAATTTGAGTAAAATATTCTTTCCACTAAGCAGTTCACCCGCGAAGAACTGCATTCGCTGAAGCACGTTTTCGAAGTGATCATTTTTAGGATGGATGGCCCACACAATATCGCTCATCGTGTCAATCATATTTCGCGAAGCAATGCCCATTTTCTGGAGCAACGCTTTTGTTTTCTCTTCTCCGTTATGCAACTGCTGGGTGGCGATCTCAGTATATACAGATATACTGTTCAGCGTAGAACCGATATCATCGTGAAGGTCGCTTGCGATTGCAGAACGCAACCGGTGTTCCCTTTCTGTTTTCTTCGCTTTTGAACGCCAGAAAAAATAGATGATGGCGAGAAAAACACAAACCAATAAAGCCTTGAAAAAAATTGTCTGGTAGAATGCAGGTTCCACAATAAATGACTGAACAAACCAATCCTTAGCATCAACTGCAGAGGGAAGCCTTGCCTCAAGCGTATAGTCGCCGGGAGGCAACGCATAAAGGTTCACTTCCTGGTTCATTTTTATCCGTTGCCATTTATCGTCCAGCCCGACTATACGAAAATATCCATCCTGTTGGTCAGGGTCGCCCGGCACGGCAAATTTCAAAACGATATTTGCATCTTTCGACTTGAGCACAATTTCTGACGCCGCGTAGGCAAATAAATCGGCTTGTGAAGAGTTGATCTCATAACCGCCTGTTCTGATATAGGACAAAAGCATGCGGTCATTTTTTCTTACCCTGGCATTGCTGTAATCGCTTCTGTCTATAAATATCAGTCCATTGACGCCCCCTAAAATAACCTGGTTAAGAGCGCTATCGTAAAACACAGCAGAATGATTAGTTTCCTGGGAAGAGTACCCATACAGATTATCATCTTTTTTTGCAGGAAGAGGCAATACGCCGGCAGACAGATCAAATATACTCACACCCCTGCCTGTGCCGGCAATCAGGAGATCATCCATCAATGCTATGGAATAAACAAAGTTGCTCGCAAGGCCTTCATTAAAACCGATCTGTTGTATTACTTTTCCGCTTTGATTTATTTTCACAAGACCGTTGCCGTGAGTACCCAACCATATTCCATCGTTTGTCTCAAGCATACAATAGACCCTTAAAGCTTCCTGTGCCGGATATATCTGCTGTAATCCGCTATCACCTGACAGGCGAAAGACACCAGCCTGCGCAGCGATGAAAATATCTCCTCCTATCCGGCTTATTTGCCGAACGGGTCCCTGTATTACTCCTCCCGGAAAGCTATCAATCTGCCAGATACCCTTTTTTTCAGTCAGGCGATGCAGTGCAAAATAATCACCGCTGATCCAGCTATCACCATCTCTCAATAACGCCGTAGTATACCTGTTCGGGCTACCTGGTTTTTTTAGAAAATCAGTATGTAGGCCTGTTCTGGTGTTCAGTATTGCATACCCGGATCCTCCTTCGACAGCGAGCAGTAATCTCTGATCATCGATGGGACGAATGGCATATACCACACGCGGATTGATCTCACGGATGCTGTCGGCTGAACATTCATAAAACCCTGTATAGCTCCCGATATAGAATTTGTTGTTCCTGCTGTAAATGCTTCGGATACTCTTATTATAGAAAAAGGCAACCAGCTTCTGTTGATAATTGTATTTATTTCCCGAGTTATTGTGCAGCGTCAAATCAACAAGGCCGATGCTGGTACCCAATAAAAAATTTTCGCCATCTTCAGAAGGGATCATTGTAAAGGTGTCGAAATCCTGCTGCAGCAGTCCATCCTGAATAGTGAAATAGGGAGATGTAGCGCTGGTTTTTTTAATGCCGCCTTTTGTAATAACATGAATACCATCGTTCACCACAAAACAATAGGATGCCTGGTAATACTGCGAAACAAACACGGGCAACAGGTTTTTGCGATCGTAAATGATCAGCTCGCCATCGCGATAACTAACGCCAATGTACCTGGACGAAATGGCGACACTGCTGACCATTATAAATCCGTTTTTTATAGTGCTGTCCTTTTCCTGAACGGAAGGACCCCACCGGATACTGTCGTTGGATACAATTCCTATGCGGTCCCGCAGGAATACATAAAGCTTTCCCCGCTGGTCGGTGCTGATTTTATGAACGTCCGGATTTTTATCCCAGCCATGTAAAGATTGCAGGTTAAAGGATTTATACAGCAGTTTTTCGGAGTTAAATTTCCAGGCCTGGCCATCATTGGTAAAAAAGAGCAGTTCGCCATCCTGTGTTTTACTGGTGGAAGTAATCCATCCCGGAAGGTGATAGGCGAGGCATTCTTTTGTCTTTTTATTATAGAAGCGCAGGTCTCCGTTGAACGAGCCAAATAATAAATACTCTTTGTAGCAATACAAAATGAAGGGGGCGGTATTTTGCTGAAGCTTCAGGTTCCTGTAATCAAGTAATTTAACATCACTTCCATCGAAGCGCCACACGCCTTCATTGGTACCAAACCAGATAAATCCTTCATCATCACGGGACATTTGCAGCAAATCCCTGTTGAAAGATCCTGGCAGGTCAATAATTCGTGCAGTAATTTTTTGGGCATCGCAGAAAACCGGGTAAAGAAAACAGCAAAGGATAATCAGTACCCTTACAGACAGGCATAATTTAATCGAGGCGGTCTTTGAATGCATCCGGCGGACATTTTCCTGCGCTTAAGTTAAGTGAAAAAGAAATAGTAAATAAAGCATCTGTTTGCTCGTAAATTTCAGAGCGACAATCAGCGATCATAATAACTTTAAAAAATGTTACATAAAGCCATAGCTTTATTTCCTCCCGTATTTACTGATCAACCGCGCAGCACAAATGAATAAGATCACCCAAACACTTATCGATGGATTTACTTACAATGGCTCTGCCCTGCATATCATCATTAACTATGCAGTCTTATTTTTTTCAGTGCTGCCTCATTTAACTGCGGCTCAAAAAAAAGGAAGGCGCATATTCTGGCTCGTTCTCCTTATTTCACTCCTGGTGCAGGTAGCCCTGTGGTTTATTTTTAAAGGAGCGGGCATTTCTGTTATCTGGTGTTCGCTGGCAGGATACAACCTGTTGCTGTTCCGGCGAACAAAGCTTAAAACCGGCGACAGGAATAAAACACTATTTCTTATTTCACTCTTTACGGCTTTAGCAGGCATTATTTATTACGCTGTTACATTGCCACCTATTACCACCATTGCGCATGTAGTGGGTTTGCTGATGGGAATCGGCCTTTTCTATTTGTTCAATGGCCATCGGGGCAATTAATATCGCTTCGCTCAGAAATCTTTATTTTTTCCGAATCCATCCAGCTGATCACCCACAAAAAACAACCACATTTTTTTTATCGCCGGTTAATATGTTGGAAATACTCAAATAAGTTATTTATAATTCAGGATCTGACTTTAATTATGGTCTGCTGTTTATGAATGAAGCGCGCCATGGAAAAGGTTTTCGAAAGGATTTTAAAGAAATGACATGCAAGGGTTTTTGATAAAAAGTTCAAATAATCATGCATCTCTGGAGATGAAAGCAACCAGTTCTCCGGCCCCATAGGAGCCCCCTGTGTGTAGCCAATAGATTTTTCAGAGAAACGCAATGATTACAGGAGCGTCGAAAGAACTCATAGCCTATTTAGGGCCTGTTGATTAAGTCATATGACCTAAGATTTTGTATTTTGATGAAAATCTTGTTCCTGTTTAATTTCGACAATGTCATTAGT
>JAATGW010000351.1 GCA_015654495.1 Chitinophagales bacterium | reverse complement strand
TGATGCAGCATTCATAGCAGCCATAATCACAGCCATAATTTGCGGGTCGAATAAGATCTTCTTTAGATGCTGCAGATCTTCCAGGATAAAATCAAATAAATCAGCTCCTGATTTCGTCTGAATATTTTCTTTCAACTCTTCTATCGATCTTTGATTGCGCCTGATCAGGTCAGAAATAATTGCCGGATCGTTTTCAGTTTCCTGCTGTAATCCCTTTTTACCCGGACTCTGCTCTTTTTGATCATCAGGCAACAATTTTATAAAATCTTCCCGCTCTACAATGGTTATGAGGGCGTCTTTTATCAGCGGATCAGATTTTCCCAGGGTATCAATTACTTTTTTTCTGCTTTCAGGTGAGGCAAGCATGGCTGTAATATCAACAAACAACCTTCCACCCGCTGTACGCATAGGTGCAGGGGTTGTCAGGAGGAAAAAAGACAATCCCAATGGTTTCATTGCATCGGTCATCATTTGCTGATGGCCTACAGAAACATAAACCCGATTTTCCTGGTCACCCGATTCTGGTACCGGGTATAAAGTAGTAATCGGCCTGCTCTGAACTATATAAAATCTATTGTCCACCAAACACCATTCAATATCCTGCGGGTTACCAAAATGTTCTTCGATCTTTCTGCCTATTTGTTCAACTTGCAAAATCTGTTCATCTGAAAGCGCTTGCTTATGCTGCAGCTTAGGTTCAATTTCCTGCACTTTGGTACCTCCATTTTTTAAAGCATAAATAGCGAGCTTCTTGGTTGATATCTTCTTATGGATAATATTTCCGTTCTGCACTTTATAGTTATCAGCATTTACAAGACCAGAGACCATGGCCTCGCCAAGTCCGAAGCTGGCATCAATGGATAATAGTTTCCTGTTTGAACTAATGGGATCGGCAGTAAACAAAATGCCTGCTGCATACGGGAAGACCATCTTCTGAACAATAACAGAAAGAAAGATTTTGCGGTGATCAAAGCCGTTTTGCAATCGGTACATTATAGCCTTTTCGGTAAACAGCGATGCCCAGCACTTGCTAATATGTTTCAGGATGGCAGCTTCTCCAATAATGTTCAGATAAGTATCCTGCTGGCCTGCAAAAGAGGCAGTCGGCAGATCTTCTGCAGTCGCGCTGGAACGTACCGCCCAGGCAGGTTCGCTGTGTTGCTGGTCTGCATGCTCTTCAATACTGCTCGCAGAGTCCGGTGTAGAAAATTCGCGGGTGATTTCTTTCTTAAGCTCCTGTGGAATGGTTATACCTTCGATAGCCCCACGAATCTCACCGCTAAGTTCAGCGATTTTATCGCGGTCTTCCACCTTTAGAATGGATAACTGTTCAAGTAATTTTTTAACCAGCGACGACTCCTTAATAATTTTTTTAAAAGCTTCAGTTGAAATACAAAAACCATCCGGTACCTGTATCTATTCAATTTTACTAAGTTCACCAAGGTTCGCAGCTTTCCCTCCAACAAGCCTGACTTTTGTTTTATCGATATCCTTTAAACCCAACACAAATGAATTCATACGGAAAATATTAGTCAAATTATTCTTGTCTGGAATTTTCTAACAGATTGGTGCTGATAATAAAATTTAATGCCTCTTCAAAACCCGGTTAACATTTCAACGTCGTACGTCCTTGTATCATAATTTCAGCCGTTGCAAAAACATTGCCTGAATAATTGGGGGTCCTTTAGTAAATGGCTATATGTCTGCATAATTAATCTGCATCAAAAAAATTAAATCCTTTTTAACTGCGGTATTTTATTTTCCGGTTTCATGATGATTGGTATCAATCGAAGAAACATCGAATGTATCAACATGCGGTGGTCTGAAATCGTTTTTATAACTATATTTTTTTCAGACAATATCCTCCATAGGTAGATTCGTTATCCATGCGATTTGTATAATAGTTTACAATAGAATTTTTCTGATCTGCTGCTTTTTTCAACTCTTTTTCTCCAGTATTAAAAACAATTTTCCACTCCTGAATGTTATTTTATTATTGGATTTTCAGGCGTGTTTCTGGTTTCTGTAATTGCCGCCGGGTTGGTTCTGGTGCATGCCTTCCAGACGTATGTTGATACTGTTTCCAGTGTTATGCTAACCGTAAATTTCAATTGCATCATTATCGTTTCTTATTTTTCTTCCTATACGTCCCCTCTTATTTAAAAAGTACTTAGGAACTATATATTCATGATCCGGCTGTTCCCCGCCTGCGTCGGGCAAGCTCTTGCCTCTTGCTTACCTGAACTATGTGGTTCAAAAAAAACAGGCCTTGCAACGCTATTCCAAAAATAAATTTTGCGCAACCGTATAATTGCACTTATATTTGCAACCGTACAGTTGCAATAAACTTTATGCAGGAAACAAGGAGAGATATTTTTCAGGCCATCGCCGATCCTACAAGACGGGCAATTCTTGGCTTGATCGCCTTACAGGCCATGACGCCCAATGCCATTGCCGAACACTTCCATAGCAGCCGGCAGGCCGTTTCTAAACATATTCATATCCTTATTGAATGTAAACTGGTGAAACAGGAACTCACCGGCAGGGAAATCTATTATCAATTAAATCCACAGAAAATGAAAGAAGTGGCAGACTGGCTTGAGCCTTTCCGCAAACTCTGGGAAGGCCGCTACAGAAAACTCGACAACCTATTGGCAAATCTTAAAAACAAAAAATGATGGAAAATCCAACAAAATTCATCGTCGAACCCGGAAAACAGGAAGTATACATTATCCGCGAATTCGATTATCCTGTCGGCATGGTTTTTAATGCGCATGCTGATCCCGATTTACTGGTTCAATGGCTGGGGCCCGACAACAGGAAAGTAAAAATCGATTATTATGACTCCAGGACCGGCGGTTCATACCGCTATCTTATTCTCAGCCAGGCCGGAAAAGAAGTGGCGGCATTCAATGGTGTTATTCATGAATGTACTTTTCCTGAAAGGATCATGCAGACTTTCGAATATGAGGGTTTGCCACAGCGGGGTCATGTATCACTGGATACAATGATATTTGAAGAACTGCCCGGAAACAAAACAAAACTCACAATTCATTCTGTATTCAGATCACTTGCCGACCGCGACGGCATGATGCAATCGGGAGTTGAAACAGGCGTAAATGAAGGTTATGTAAAGCTGGAGAAATTGCTGGGAGTGATGAGTAGTATTGCGGGATAGTTCAGGCACGTTAAACGTTCAACGTTGAACGTTTAACGTTTAACATAAAATGATATCCTTAAATAATTCATCGATTTTATTTCTTTTCTTATCTTCAGACAGCCCCAATTATACCTGCTGCTCCATTTCTCCAACTAACAAAGGCTAAAGATGAAAAAGATCTTTCTTATACTCCTGCAGTATATTCTGGTGCAATCGCTCTTTGCGCAAACCGATGTTAAAGGCAGCAAAGATCACCCGGTTGTCAGCCGTTTCAATGGCTCATGGATACGTTTTTATGATGTGAATAAATTTGGCCAGTATAAACTCCGGGTATCGCCGATAAAAAAAGGTACAGAAAACACTGCACAGAAAAAGACTCTTGAAGGAACCATAACAAGAATAATTTATCAATGTACGAGAACTGTTAGTTCGCTTGAACTGTACAAAAGCTATGAAACCGCGCTGCTGAATAATGGATTTCAAAAAATATACAGTTGCGAAACAACAGGATGCGGCGATGGTTTTGGGAGAGACTTCCCGGATGATAATGCGCCACATATCAAAAGCTATTCCCAGGATCAATACTATTTTGCCGGTCGCAGAGACGAGGACGACTCCACTGAAATTTATGTAAGCGTTTATACCGTTTTCACCCAGGATGGCCCGGTTGCAAGGCTTGACCTGGTGGAGATTAAAAAAATGGCTGAAGGTCAGGTAAAAGTCACGGCCGCTAAAATCAAATCCGATTTTGAAAAAACCGGTAAGGCAGTTATCAACCAGGTCTATTTTGAAACCGGAAAAGCAAGTCTTCAAAAAGAGTCAGATCCTGCGTTGACAGAAGTGTCAAAATTTCTGCGCGAGAATCCAACACTGAAAATTTTTGTTGTTGGTCATACGGATGATGAGGGCGGATTTGAATTTAACATGACACTTTCCCGTCAACGTTCTGAAACAATTGTAAAAGAACTCACGACAAAATATGGTATTGAATCGAACAGGCTAAACGCTGAAGGGGTCGGTTATCTATGCCCGGTAGCAACCAATAAGAACGCCGCGGGAAAAGCCAAAAACAGAAGAGTGGAATTAGTGCTGCAATAGGCAGCAGGCAGGAGGCAGCAGGCTAGAAAAATCATTCATGAATTTACTTAAGTGTCGTGTTAACCATGATCTTAACGGTATGTACTGCTTGCTGTTCCCGGTTCAAGCTCTAGGGTCTTATATGTCACCTGTCTGTCTCCTTGTTCGTCGAGTGAAACGTAGGTGGATGTGGTTCAAAAAAAAATGCGACAGCGAAGATGGAAAGACGGAATGACTGGAAGAAATACCTGGTGTTTTTTATCCCGTCTGCTTTCCGGCTCCCCGTCTTCCCGGCAGAAAAACCATCTCCCTGATCCTCCCTGCATTTGCGGAAGCATTTCTGACAAAAGCCCATCTACAAAAAAGTCGCCATGTTTTCTTTTACATGAGACAACGTCGTCCTGGAGGTCTCAATGAAATCATTCAGCAAAAAACTGATTACTTATCTTAGCCCTATAAAAGATACTATGCACCGAACCCTTGCTATTCTACTTTTGTTATTTATACTGAAACCAGCAAATAGCCAATCAAACCCCTCAGGATTATTTGAAGATTTATACAGTTCAATTAAGCAATCGGATGTCCCCGGTTTCACAAAACTTCATCTTTCTTCCGCACAGGTGGGTGAGATTATAGCCGGTCTTTTTATGGGTAACCTTTCAATGGATTCTGTAAAGCTTGCAGGACTCAAACCAAATCAACGCAGTGTAGATAGTTTTTATAATGTTGCTCTCAAATCAATCATATACAAACTCGATAGCCTGGGTGCAGATATCGGCAATTCCTCCTATTTCAATTGCAGGTACCAGATTTTTAAAAGTCCACAGAATTTTTTTATTTCCATGAAAGGCGATCTCATACTCAAAAACAAAAAAAAATATATTTCAATCGGCGTGAGGGAAGCTGTTCTGGTAGACGATCTGTGGCGGATCATTAGTCTGGATTCTATTTCATTAGTAAATGATAGTTCAGATTTGAAACTTGCCAGAATTTCCGAATTTCAGACGATAGAAAAGACCACTAAAATTACCAGCGTAAAACTTGAAAAATCAAAGAATGAACCGGAACCGCCACCCGCGCCTCCGATAGATATCCGCCGAAAACCGGTAAAGAAAAAGAATTGATAAACAGGTAGCTGGTTACTGGAGGCTGGTGGTACCCCAGGTTGTTATCTCCAGACTTCCGGCTGTTGACTCCCGACTCCAGACTCCAGACTTTTTCAAATAACTTGCACTATCAAACTCAACAAATGCCCCATAAAAAATTAATCAACAGAAGAAAATTTATTGCGCAGTCAGGCGCAGCAGTTACAGCTTCTTTACTGGCAGCGCAGGGTTTCAGTAATCCGCTTGCTTCAAAATACAAAATGGGTTTGCAACTTTTTTCTATAAGGGGGCCGCTGGCCACTGATGTAACCGGCACCATCAAACAGGTAGCAGCGATTGGCTATGAAGACAGTGAGACCTATGGATTTGATCCTGTAAAGATGACCTACTATGGATTAAAGGCAGCTGATTTCAAAAAGCTCCTGGCTGATAATAAAATGATCACTACCAGCGGACATTATGATTTCACTAAATATTTCGATAAACCTGCTGATGAGATGATGCGTTATACGGATCAATGTATTGAAGGCGCGCATGCGCTTGGGCAGAAATACATCACCTGGCCATGGCTGGATCCGGCATTCAGAACAAAGGATAATTTTAAAATACTCGCAGGTAAATTGAATGCCATTGGTGAAAGAACAAACAAAGCAGGAGTTGGTTTTGCCTGGCATAACCATGACTATGAATTTGTGGACTATGGTGGCGAAAATGGTTATGACATCATCATGCGCGATACAGATCCGAAACTGGTAAAACTACAGATGGATTTGTACTGGGTAGTGCGCGATTCAAAACTCTCCCCTGCTGAACTGATCGCTAAACAACCCGGTCGTTTTGTGATGTGGCATATCAAGGATATGGATAAGAAAAGCCGTGACTATTCAGAACTGGGAAATGGGTCAATTGATTTCACCGTCATTCTTCCCGAAGCAAAGCGCGCGGGATTGCAGTATTACTATATCGAACAGGGTGGCAATTTTGCAAAATCTCCGATGCAAAGTGTTACTGACAGCGCGATTTATTTTAAAAAGAATCTGGAGCGATATCTCAGTTAGGCAAATACAGGCCAGGAAGTCGTTAAGACGGAAAGAACAAATTCCTTTATACTTCCCGCCTCACCGTATTCCCGGCCACCACAGTTGCTACCAATAAAATGTTAAATATCCGCGACTGTATGATTAGTCATCTGATTTAAACATTCCCATTCTGATTTCTTTTTTAGATTAGTTGGAATTAATCAACAAAACTAAAACTGATTTTATGAAAGGTATACTTGTACTCACGGTTGCGATTTTTCTATTGTCTTCCTGCCAAACCTCTAAGCCCACAGAATCACTTGCCGGGGTAAAATTTCAAACTCAGGATACACTCATCACCCAATCGCTTTTCCTGGATAAATCTGCTTCCGTATCCGAAGAAAATATTCAGAAGATTCTGGATGGCAGTTATGAATTGCCGCAGCAACTTCGGGTAGCCATGCTCCGGCTCGAAGCACCGGCACGTCAGCGGATATCTTACGGCTATTTCTGGAATGACGAACAATACCTGAAAACGCAGCAATCATATCTCGATATGTTCATTGAAAAATTCAAACAATCTCCCCGGGTAAATAAAGTATCGCTCATCCCCGACCTGCTCGTTTCAAAAACACCCGGCTTTACAAGCATCCGCGAAGCTGCAGTACGCATGCAGGCCGATATCGTTGTCATCTATGCCATCACAAGTGATCTCTATTCCAAATACAAAGGATGTTCAAAAACCGATATCAAAGCATTTGCAACAACACAACTGATCATCCTTGATGTGCGCACGGGCCTTGTACCCTTTTCAACAATCATTACC
>JAATGW010000062.1 GCA_015654495.1 Chitinophagales bacterium | reverse complement strand
CGCCCACATTTACCCAATTCTTATAATCGTTATATAAATGCCATTTACTTAAAGGATGCAGAAACAGTGTTTGATTTTTCGCCCTTGCATCCCTTTGTACATTCAACGGACCGATCTTTTTTGAAAAGGCTTCCATTGAAACACCTTCCTTCAATTCCACCACGTTCATCAGAAAATTATTACCCCAGTTCTTTTTGTTATTTCTTACGAATTCAGAAACCTGCACACCAAATTCATATGGAGCCAGGTAGTCAAACTGAATGGTGGAATTTTTAGGGACATCTTTCGCAACAGCTGTCACCTGTACATCATATTTGTTATCTAATTTTATCGTTTTCCCGATCGGGTCAGTTTTGCCGAACAAGGCAGTAGCAAGTGATTCAGTAATGATGATTGAATAAGGATCGTTCAATGCTGTTTTTACGTTTCCTTTTATTAGTGGAAATGAAAACATTTCCAGAAAATCCGGATCTACATATTTGCCCAGCTTGTTAAATTTAGTATTATCCACCAGGAGATTATGCTGCTCCCCGAAATCCATTCTGGTTGCTCTTTTAATCTCGGGGTAATTGGTTTTCATTTCATCATACAAAGGAAGCGGGGTGGTTTCCTGTGTATTTCTGTTATTATTATACAAAGTATGTTTTTGTATCAGCGCTATACGATCCCTATTTACATGAAATGAATCAAAGCTGGTTTCATACTGAATCCATAAGCCCATGAGTATGGCAAATGTCATCCCGATAGCCAATCCTCCAATATTGATGGCAGAAGACTGCTTATTTCTTAGAAAATTCCGCCACGCAATTCTGAAATAATTTTTGAACATGATGGTAGTTCTTAGTTTATAGTTCTTAGTTCATAGTTCATAGTTCATAGTTCATAGTTCATAGTAAGACGGTAGGCAGTAGGCAGTAGGAGAGATTAGAGGATAGCTAATCTGTTATCCAAAATCTCCGCTTTCCGCAGGTATTCTTCTTTTAGTTAGCCCTATCTACTTTCCACTTTCCACTGGCTGTTAAACGTTAAACGTTTAACGTTAAACGTTATTCGGTGCGCAGGCTCTTCACCGGATTGGTTAAAGCTGCTTTCACCGCCTGGAAACTCACCGTTCCTAATGCAATGATGATAGACACAATCCCGCCGACCGCGAACATCCACCAGCTGATGGTAATCCGGTAAGGGAAATTCTCCAGCCATTTATGCATAAAATACCAGGCGATGGGCGACGATATTACAAATGCGATTCCAATCAGTATGATGAATTCTTTTGAAAACAGGTAAGTGATATTTGCGGCAGTAGCGCCAAGAACTTTCCGGATGCCCACTTCTTTGATGCGTTGAACGGCCATGAAAGAAGCCAACCCGTACAGACCAAGACAACTCAGGAAAATGGCGATGCCGGCAAATATTTTATAGAGCTCCGACAATTGGTTTTCCTCTTTATAGAAATTATCAATTTTCGAATCCAGGAACTGGTATTCGAAAACAAAATCGGGAAATGTCTGGCCCCAGATTTTTTCAATTGAACCCATTGTTGTGCTCAGGTTTTTCATTGAAAGTTTTATGCCGGCGGAACTATAACCTGTTTTCCTTGTTGTGATGAGCACCGGTGCAAGATCCCTGCGGAACGATCTCGAATGATAGTCTTTTATTACTCCGACTATATTTCCTTTCACCCGTCCATTCCACAAAGAGATTTCTTTATTCAGAGCTTCGTTAGGATTTTTAATTCCCAGATTTTGTATGAGCATTTCGTTCACGAGGAATTCGCGGGCTGTATCGGAGGCTTCAAGGTTTCTTCCGGCTACCAATGGAAGTTTGTATGTAGGAACATATTCGTGATCTGCCCATTTAATTATGGTATAAAATTCGGTTTCTTTTATAGCGTGATCGAATCTGAAGTTCGACCAATTATCCTGATCATCTTCCACCGGCGTATTAGAGCTAAAGCTAACCCTCTGAATTCCGTTTATGCCTTCGAGTTGTTTTTTCAGAAAATCAAGTTTGCTGATACCGGCACTGTCGCCGGGAAAAGGAATATTTGCAATAGATTCTTTTTCAAATCCAAGCGGCCTGTTCCGGAAGTCATCCATTTGCATCACGATGATCAGTGTGCCTATGATCAAAGCCTGTGCAATAACGAATTGAAAAACAACAAGCCCTTTTCTCAGCGTGAAACCTTTTGTTGAACGAGCGACCAATTTGCTTTTTAATACAGCAATCGGGTTAAAACGAGAGAGAACGATGGATGGATAAAAGCCAGCCAGCAAGGTCACGGCTATGGTGATTGCGGGGAGAAATACCAGGATGATGGTTCTCAATAGAATACTGCGTTCGAGTGGCAGATCAAGTATTTTGCCAATATATGGTATTGCTCCCCAACTGATAGAGATTGAAAGAACAACAGCTGAAACAACGATCAGGAAAGTTTCTGTTAGGAATTGGAATTTCAACTGTCTCTTATTGCTGCCAAGTACTTTTCTTACACCCACTTCTTTTGCCCTGTTAACAGCTTGTGCGGTAGAAAGATTAATAAAATTTATGCAGGCGATGAGGAGAATAAAAATAGCGATAAGCCAAAGGGCCCTGATAAGCTCGTGGCTGATTGATTTACCACTGAGTGTGCCGGCCTGCTCATCATAATGTATCTGCGTTAAAGGTTGAATGATATGACTATCCTTATTGCGTTCGGATTTCATTTTTTTCACAAAGGCTCTCAGTTGCGTATTAAAAGCTGTTGCCGACTCATTTTTTGGAAGGAGGATATAACAATTAAAGCTTGAGCCTGTATTGTCCCATTCGGTCGATTTCAGAAAATCAGCCGTATAGCCCGTACCGTAGGCAATAAGAATTTTTACCTGGAAATCTGTGTTGCGCGGAATCGATGCCAATACGCCGGTAATCTTCAGTGTGATGGCATTGTTCCATTTTATGGTTTTCCCTATCACATTCTGCCATTCGCCATGCGCAGCATCCTGCGGAAAATATTTTTCTGCGGTTTCTTTACTGACTACGGCTGTATTGGGATCTTTTAATGCAGTGCCAGGATCGCCGGATAAAAAACGAAAATCAAAAATGTCGAAAAAGGATGGTTGGGTGAAGTATACACCTTTTTCTTCTTTGAATTTTTTTATGGTGGTTCCGTTTTCGTCGGGAACGAGTATCTGGTCATTACCTTCCGAGTAAAGAGGTGCAATTTTTTCTATTTGCGGGAAAGTAGTGCGCAATCCTGCAGGCATACCCATGGGCACTCCGCGACCATAAAAAATTTCCGGCGCATCGGAATGATGGTATTCGGTGAGTATCCTGTAAATGCGGTCTTTTTTTGTATGAAAGTTTTCAAAACTGATATGAAATTGAATTACCACGAATATGACCAGGCAAACCGCAATGCCTGCCGCCAGACCGGCGATATTGATAATGGTAAAATTTTTATTTCTTACCATGTTCCTGAATGCTGTCTTCACAAAGTGTCCTGCGGAAAAATAATTTTTAATCATAAAATCTCTTTTTTACTGATAACTAATTCCTTCAAACTCACTTTAAACTTTCCGCCGGCTGTTAAACGTTCAACGTTGAACGTTTAACGTTGAACGTCATTCGGTGCGCAGACTCTTCACGGGATTTGCCAACGCTGCTTTTATAGCCTGGTAGCTAATCGTAGTCAAAGCAATCACTATTGCCAGCGCTCCAGCCAATAGGAAAATCCACCAACTGATATTAGTCCGGTACGCAAAGTTTTGCAGCCAGCTGTTCATGGCCAGCCACGCAACAGGGGCTGCAATTACAACCGAAATAATAACCAGTATTATAATGTCTTTTGACAGCATCGTAATAATATCACTCACACTGGCACCAATCGCTTTGCGTACGCCGATTTCCTTCCTTCGTTGTTCCGCAGTAAACATGGTGAGTCCCAGCAAGCCGAGGCAGGAAATAAAAATGGCGAAAAAGGCAAAGCCATCCGACAATTTGTTTACGGTCAGTTCGCTGCTGTATAATTCCTGGTATTCACGGTCAACAAAATAGTAATGAAAAATAAATCCGGGCTCCAGCTTGTTAAAGGCGGTCGTCATGCCCGCAATGGCCTCGCGCGTTTTGCCCGGCTCCATTTTTACAAGCGTATAGCCCCATCTCTCTTTTTCGCCCAGGAACAAAACAAGTGGTTCAATCGGCTCCCTCAGAGATTTCAAATGAAAATCTTTAACCACGCCCACGATTGTTCCACTGCGGTGAAAGAAATGAAAAGGTTTGCCAATCGGATCTTTATAACCGGTACGCTTAAGCGTAGTTTCGTTTATGATAAAGGCATTACTGTCTGTTGGGAAGTCTCTTGAGAAATTTCTGCCCAGGATTATTGGAATCTGCATCATAGGCAGAAAATCGTAACCAACGCCATTGTTAACTGCAACAACTTTATCATTTGGACTTTTGCCTTCCCATTCCATATCGTATTCATGTGCTGAAATCTGGGAAGGCGCACTCGTGCTGCGGGTTACGCCCTGTACACCTGGCGCATGCAGGAGCTCCTGCCTGAAAACTTCGTATTTGTCAAGCAGATCGCCCTGGAAAGGAATGTAAACCAGGTTTTGCCTGTCATAACCCAGGTTGGCTTTTTGCACATAGCTTACCTGCTTTGAAATAACGATGGTAGCAATAATCATCACTACCGAAAGCGTGAACTGGAATACTATTAATCCTTTGCGGAACAGCAGGGCATTTGGACTAAATTTCAAACTTCCTTTTAATACTTTAATGGGGTTAAGCGACGATAAAAAGAATGCGGGATAGCTGCCTGTAACGAAACCGGTTGCAATCAATAAGGCAAGTATGGCGAACCAGAATGATGGCAATGCAACCGGAATTTCAATTTGTTTATTGGTGAGCGCATTGAAAAAGGGTAATACTATTTTAATTATCCCCAGGGCAATGATGACGGCAAAAAATGTGAGCAGCAACGCTTCGCCGATAAATTGCATAATCAGTTTCCAGCGCAACGCACCAATAGTTTTGCGAATGCCTACTTCTTTTGCGCGCTTTACCGAGCGTGCCGTGGCGAGATTAGTAAAGTTGATGCATGCAATGAGCAGGATGAAAACTGCGATGAGGCTGAACATGCGTTCATACTCAATTCTTCCGCCCGAAGCGGCCCCATCTT
>JAATGW010000530.1 GCA_015654495.1 Chitinophagales bacterium | reverse complement strand
T
Source organism: Chitinophagales bacterium (assembly GCA_015654495.1). GTDB lineage: Bacteria > Bacteroidota > Bacteroidia > Chitinophagales > Chitinophagaceae > Pollutibacter. Next base: position 2,626 of record JAATGW010000530.1, on the reverse strand, counting down.
TGTTCAAGTGTACGTGGTGAAGGTGAAAAGTTGAGTGGTGGCGGCACCTCTTCAGGTTTGATGAGTTTTCTTAAGATCGGTGACCGCGCAGCAGGTGCTAACAAAAGTGGTGGTACCACACGCCGCGCTGCTAAAATGGTTTGTCTGGATCTTGATCATCCGGAAATCGAAAATTTTATTGATTGGAAAGTAGAAGAAGAGAAAAAGGTTGGCGCTCTGATCGCTGCGGGATATGCCAGCGATTATGAAGGAGAGGCTTATCGCACAGTGAGTGGTCAGAATTCCAACAATTCCATCCGCATACCGAATTCATTTTTTGAGAAACTGAAGAACGGAGAAGACTGGGAACTGAAAGCGCGTATGGATGGGCATGTCATGAAGAAAATTCCGGCAAAGGCTTTGTGGGACAAGATCTCCTATGCAGCATGGCGTTGCGCTGATCCGGGAACCCAGTATGATACTACTATCAACGAATGGCATACGAGCCCTAAAGGCGGCCCGATCAGGGCTTCCAACCCCTGCAGTGAATACATGTTTCTGGACAATACCGCATGTAACCTTGCATCAGTAAATCTTCGTAAGTTTTTCAATGAGGATAACAATTCATTCGATGTAAAAGGATTTGAATATACAGTTCGGTTATGGACAACCGTGCTTGAAATTTCTGTGCTGATGGCACAGTTCCCCAGTAAAGAAGTGGCAGAGCTGAGCTACGATTATCGTACCCTTGGATTGGGTTATGCCAATCTCGGAAGTATGCTGATGGTGAGCGGCATTCCATACGACAGTGAAGAAGCGCGCGGTATTGCAGGAGCACTCACGGCGATCATGACGGGCATAGCATACAAAACCTCAGCAGAGATCGCAAAATTTCTAGGTCCTTTCCGCAGGTATGAAGAGAATAGGGAAGATATGCTGCGTGTAATGCGCAATCACCGTGCGGCGGCTTATGATGCAGAAGATGCATATACCGGATTGAGTATTGTGCCACTTGGTATTAAGGCAAAATATTGCCCGGATTACCTGTTGAATGCTGCCTGCAAAGCATGGGATGATGCGGTGGAAATGGGAGAGAAATATGGCTATCGCAATGCGCAGTCGACAGTTATTGCACCAACAGGTACAATTGGTCTGGTAATGGATTGCGATACTACCGGTGTTGAACCTGATTTCGCTCTTGTGAAGTTCAAAAAATTATCAGGTGGTGGTTATTTCAAAATAATCAACCAGTCTGTTCCCCAGGCATTGAAAAATCTGGGCTATTCAGAAAAAGAAAAAGATGCTATTATTAAATATGCAGTTGGTGCAGCCAGTTTTTCGGGCGCGCCTTTTATCAATCATCAAACCCTGAGTGAAAAAGGTTTGATTGCTGATGAAATTAAAAAACTGGATGAGGCAGTAAAAGCCGCTTTCGAAGTAGGATTCGTATTCAATGTATATACACTTGGCGAAGAATGTCTGAAACGCCTTGGATTCAAGCCTGAGCAATATTTCAATTTCGACTGGAGTATGCTCGAAGCACTTGGCTTTACATCTGCACAGATTGATGCAGCAAATGACTATGTGTGCGGAACTATGACTGTTGAAGGCGCTCCTTTTCTGAGGAAAGAAGACTACCCCGTTTTTGATTGCGCAAATAAATGCGGCAAAAAAGGCGAACGTTTTATACATGCGCATGGCCATATCCGTATGATGGCGGCCACCCAACCTTTCATCAGTGGTGCTATTTCAAAAACGATCAATCTTCCCAATGAAGCTACAGTGAACGAGATTGAAGATTGTTATATGCTGAGCTGGAAACTTGGTTTGAAAGCCTGTGCACTTTATCGTGATGGCTCTAAACTGAGTCAGCCGCTGAGCAACAAGAGTGATTCGAAAAAGTCAAAAGACGAAGAAGCCCCTGTAAAAGAAAACAGCGAAAGCATGTTGCTGGACGTAAGCAAACTTACTGTTGAGGAGATGCTGGAAGAACTGCAGAAACGTATGCAGGCTTCACCGGATACTAAATTAAAAAGACAACTATCAAGGATAGTTGAAAGAAAAACGCTGCCGGCTAAACGCAGAGGATTTACTCAGAAGGCTAAAGTGAACGGCCAGGCGATTTTCCTGCGAACCGGTGAATATACTGATGGTACACTGGGAGAAATTTTTATCGACCTGGCTAAAGAGGGATCTACTTTACGTAGTCTTCTGAACTGTTTTGCCATTTCTGTCTCCGTTGGTTTGCAATACGGTGTTCCGCTGGAAGAGTTTGTTGAGAAATTCGTATTTACCAAATTTGAACCTGCAGGAATGGTAGATCACCCGAATATCAAAACAACAACTTCGATAGTTGATTTTGTATTCCGTTGTCTTGCATATGAATACCTTGGCCGTACAGACCTTGTACATGTGCTTGATAAACCTGATGTGATGAATCTCGGTACTGATGATTGGGATGATGTTCCGGGTCTTGAATATGACAGTAAAAAACCAGCGCTAGCGGATGTGAGGGTAATGCCATCTAACAGTGGCGGCCATACGCATGCAGGTGTAAAGCCCCAACGCGCCACGGGGAAAGCTGAAAACAGCACACAGGAATATATGAAGAGGATGCAGAGTTATGCGCCTTCCTGTAATACATGTG